>NZ_JBEXUI010000012.1:0-220601 GCF_040614395.1 Nocardia sp. NPDC005998
CCCGCACCCAGGAACAGTCCGGTTCCGATCGCGCCGCCGATCGCGATCATCTGCAGCTGGCGCGGGCGCAACGCCTTGTGATAGCCCGCATCCTCGACGTGCAGCGCGTCCGCGGGCGTAGACAACTCGGGATCGGGACGAACTGTCGCCATCGGTTGGTCTCCTCCGGTGACGGGAATAAATCGTTAATCAATGTACCGTCGAATATTGGCACGATCAATAGAGGTGTGAATTCGCCCAGGTGAGACCCCATTTCCCAGGCACAGAGACTGGCGCGGCTTTGCCGCCGACGTCAGCGGCCCAGCCAAAACGCTGGCCGCGCAACGCGAATAGGGCTGCGGGCGGCCAGCAGCGCAACCATCGCCATGCCGACACGAAAGCTGCCCAAGACCCGGACCACACCTAAATCCGTTGGGCATCAAAGTATTTCGTTGTCAATGACACCGGCTTGCTTCGCCTCGGCCGGCACAGCCCGGCGCCGGATGCGCCGGGCGCGAAAGCCGAGCCTAGACAGGCGGCCGATACGTGACTTCCCGAGTGACGGCTTCGTCGACCTGCTCAGGGGTCAGCAGCGCCACGGTGTGCGATATCGCCGCACCGGAAGCAGCGGTGCGGATGGCGAGTGCCGCGGCCGAAACCTCGTCCGGGACATCACCGATTACGAACAGGTCATCCTCACCGAAAGCGAAATAACAGACGTCCACATGGCCGCCCACACTCTCGACCATTTCGGTGATGGCCGCTCGGCGTGCGCTGCCGCCCTGCGCGAGCAAACCGCGCGCCCCCTCCGGTGAGTAGCCGACCCGCCACAGGTACTTCGACATGTCCAGTCGCCTCCTTCTCGCAGAACGATCTCGGCGAGACGACCCTACGGTCTCGCCGACCGCCGGGCGGCAACCGAGGAACAGCGTCCCAGCAATGATGCAGCAACGTAACAGTGGCGATGCCGCAACTGACATTCATGCGGACAAGTCGTGCGCACCGCAGCGGCTCACCAAGTGGATCATGATTCGTCCAAACGGCCTTCCCTATGCAAACGCGCCCGCCTCGGCGAACCGCTTGCCGCCCGCCCGATGCGAGGGAGTGAGACCGGCTCCGGCGTCTACCGGTTACACGGCGACCGCGGTCTTCGAACCGGCAGGCGGGTGCACGACGCCGGTGAATCTTCCGCTGGAGATGTCGTAGGTGTGCTGGCGCACGGCGTCGCCGGAGTTGCCTTCGATGGTGGTGATGCTGTTGCCATTGCGGGCCACCACCACGCCGATGTGATTTTGGCCAGCGAAGACGACGAGGTCGCCGGGGCGGGCATTCGCCATGCTGCTGTCGGCCCAGCCTTTGCCCACGGCGTCGGACCAGACGCTGGGCACGTAGTTCTTATTGCTCCAGTCCACGTTGATGCCGGACTGTTTCCAGACCCAGGTGGCGAAGGACGCACACCATGCGTCATCGATGTTGTACGGCCGGTTCACGTGGTTGGTTCCGATTTCGGCGACGCCGAGTTCGTTCTCGGCGAATCCCTTGATCTTCTCGATGGTGCTGGCATCGGCGGGCGGCACATAGCTGTGACCCGACCACGCGGTTGTCAACGCCCTTGTCGTCCCGCCGTAGTAGCCGCTCGTCGGATTTTCGGGTGCGTAGTAGTTGATGTGGTCGGCATGCCGCTGGATATCGGTCGCGGCGTCGCGCATCCGCTGCTCCACCGTTGCAGCGGCGGAGGCGCATGCGGTCCGCAGTGGGCCCTCCACCGATTCCGGCCAGTACTGATTGCCCGTAATCCGATCGGTGCTCGGTCCCGGCGCCTTCGCTGCGTCGTCGATGGCGCCTTGGAGTTGCTTGACCGCTTTCTCGATGTCGTCGTATGCGTCGCCCGCCACCGAGTAGGTTCCATAGGTCGAGCTGTCGACGCCTTCGTCGTTCTCTTCCATCGAGGCTTCGATGTCTCTCAGCGCGGCGACGGTTTCGTTGTGGTTGGTCGTCGCGATCGACTGGTTCTTATCATCGATGAGGTTCTTGTCCTGTAGCAATTTCACGAATTTCGGAGCCCTGGACGGCGTGCCCGCGCCCAGCCTGTCGACATTGGCCTGAACCGCCGCATGGGTGGCATTGACGATGCCCTTGAGTGTGTCCGATGCGTAGCCGGGAACGGTCAGCGACGGGATGATCCGATAGTGATCAACGGTCGGGCTCATCGCAGACCCCGATCGCCACTCAGCTGTGGACTCACGAACAGCATCATCCGTAATCCTCTACGCGCCAGGGACATACGCGATTCGAGTATTACCCATTCCCAGAATTGGGGACAGTCTCGGTCACCACCCTCACTCGCTACCGATGGCTTCGTCGGGCGGCATCGATCGGGTGTCATTGCGCGCCTCGGCGCGACGCAACGAGGCCTGGGTTCCGGACGAATGGGCACCGAGTCGACCACCGGGGACCGACGAAAGATCAGTTCGCTGAAGACCCGGTTGTGATCAGCAATGTTGCAGGCAATATATCGTATCTCACATTGTAGCGGCAGATACTGATCAAACGTAAGAGAAGTTGCTGTTCAGCGCAGCATCCTACTCGCTTGCACCCAATCGGAAATGAGATACGATATCTCGAACAGCCGCTGCTGCTGTATCCACTCCGGCGCGACAAGAGGACATCCATGCGATTGGCCAGCATCGTGCGAGATGGGCGAGTGCACGCCGCAGTCGTCACCGACGACGGCGTGGCCGCGATGGCGGACATCGCGCTCATCTCCACCGGCACGCCCGGTGCGATCGCCGCCACGGGCGAGGATGCGGCCGAGGCCGTCATACCCGGGGTCGGCCATCTGAACACGACGGTCACAGCAGAGGTATGACCGGAGCCGCAGTCCGGGACATATTCACGATCTCTCAACTTCCAGGAGCAATTGGTGGATCTCGAACTTCAGGACAAGGTGGCGCTGGTGTTCGGCGCTGGCGGCGGACTCGGCAGCGCGATCGCCGACGTGCTCGCTACCGAAGGCGCCAAGATCGGCCTCGCCGACATCAACAAGGAGGCGTTGGACGCGGCGACTGAGCGAGTCGGCCCGCAAACCGATACCGCAGCCGTTCAGTGGGACCTGAGCGATCTCGATTCCATCCCGGACAACATCGCCGCTGTCGAGGACAAGCTCGGACCGATCGACATTGTTGTCAATATGACCGGCGGCCCGCCGCCGACCCCGATCTCCGGCCAGAGCCGGTCGGCCTGGTCGGAGCACTTCGAAGCGATGGTGCTCTCGGTCATCGGGATCGTCGACGCCGTCGTACCGGGTATGCGTGAACGTGGCTGGGGTCGCATCATCACCAGTACGTCCAGCGGCGTCGTCGCCCCGATCCCCAACCTCGGACTTTCGAACGCGCTTCGCTCCACATTGGTGGGCTGGAACAAAACCCTGGCGCGTGAGGTCGGCCCGTACGGCATCACGAGCAACATCATCATTCCGGGCCGGATCGCGACTGCCCGAATCACCCAACTCGACCGGGCCAAGGCCACTCGCGAGGGCCGGTCGGTCGAAGACGTCGCGGCCGAGAGTGTCGCCTCGATCCCTGTCGGCCGCTACGGTCGCCCGTCGGAGTACGCGGACTTGGTTGCCTTCCTGGCCAGCCAACGGGCCAGCTACATCACCGGCAGCATGATTCGCGTCGACGGCGGCCTGATCGCTTCCGTGTGAATCGCAACGGTGCTGCATCGAAAGGAACCGTCAACCGAATGAACGCCGCACTCGATCTCGACCGGCCAGCGGCACGACTCGCCGAGATCACCCCCTCTTCGATTCGCGCGATCTTCGATCGTGCCAACGAATTGGAACGCACCGGGGAACGCGTCATCCACTTGGAAATCGGACGCCCGGACTTCGATACACCCGACGTCGCAAAGCAGCACGCGATCCAAGCGATCGCGGATGGCAAGGTCCACTATGGCCCCAACTCCGGACTGCTGGAGCTCCGCGAGGCGCTGTCACGGTATCTCGGCCGCCGACACGGTCTGTGCTACCGCCCGGAGGACGAGCTGCTGGTGACCATCGGCGCCAACGAGGCGGTCTTCCTCGCCATGATGGCGTTCTGCGGGCCAGGCGACGAGGTCGTAGTTCCGGTTCCTGCATGGTCGGCCTATGTAGCCTGCGTGCGGTTGGCCGGGGCCACCCCGGTATTGCTGCCACTGCGTGCGGAGAACGGCTATCAGGTGGACCCCGATGAGCTGGCATCCGTTATCACCCCGCGGACCCGCATGGTGGTGTGGTGCACGCCGCACAACCCGACCGGCGCCGTGACGGATCCGGAGCGGTTGGCGCGGATCGGCGAAGTTCTGCACAGTACGCGCGCCCTGCTGCTGTCGGATGAGATCTACGGCGAGCTCGTCTATGCGGGCCGTCGGCACGTCTCCCCCGCATCGATCGGCGACCTGCGGCACCGCACATTCGTCGTCGGCGGGTTCGCCAAGGCCTATGCCATGGACGGCTGGCGTCTGGGGTGGCTGGCGGGGCCGCCGGAACTGATCCGACCTGCATTGCGGATCCGCCAGTTCACCACCATCTGCCCGACAACGTTCGCCCAGCTCGGCGCCGCCGCCGCACTCGAGGAAGCCGACGCCGATCGAGAAGCGATGCGCCAGGAATTCGAGCGCCGTCGCAGTGCGGCGCTAGATCTGCTCACGCAACAGAATCTGCTGTCACCCGGTCAGCCGCACGGGACGTTCTACCTGTACCTCTCCTACCCCGAACAGCTCGGGCCATCCGACGAGATCGCCTGGGAGCTGCTCGAAGAACACCGCGTTGCGGTCGTGCCCGGTACCGCTTTCGGGGCGGCCAGCGGCAAGCACGCACTACGAATCTCCTACGCCTGCGGCATCGAAGACCTCCGCGAAGGTTTGACCCGAGTCATCACCGCGATGGCCGACCGCAGCGGCAGTCGGTCAGGTTGAGCCGAGAAGCCGACCACATAGCTCTTCTTCCGGCCGCAACATAGCCGACGCTCGGTGATCCGCCCCAGCCGAAAAGATAACCGTCTCTATCCGGGGCACTGGATTGGCAACCGAACAGCACATGCCGGATTCGCCGCCGGCCTGTGCTGTTCGCGCTGCGGCTGATGCTCAGGGGTTGAGCTCCGGCTGACCGTCGTCTGCCACCGGCCGCGCGGCGAGCACGATCGCCATCACATGCAACACGTGCTCCGACATCAGCTCCCCCGCCTTCTCGGCCTGCCCGGCGAGAATCGCCTGGGCAATTGCGACGTGCTCATGGGCGCAGTTGATCGAGTCCTGCGAGGGCGGAACGTCGCGCTCTCGGAGAACCGAGGTCAATACGAGTGAATCGTCGACGGCCTCGGCGAGCACCGAATTCCCGCTCGCCTGCGCGATGGCGCGATGAAACGACCGGTCGTGGCCGCGGAAGGTCGCGGCATCGTGCGCCTCGGCGGCCTTCACGGACTTGTGTGCCAGCATCACGAACTGTTCCCGCGCCTCCGCATCCGCGCGATTGGCGGCGTAGAAGCTCGAACTGCGTTCGATCCCAGCGCGGAACTCATAGGCATCGCGAATGCCTCGGATCGACGGGCGGACAACTCGCAGCCCACGCTCACACGGTTCGACGAGACCGACATGCCGCAGTCGGAGCAACGCCTCGCGGACGGGCGTCTTGCTGACATTCAGCATCGACGCCACCTGCGCCTCGCTGACCCGGCTTCCGGCGGCCAACGCCCCGCTGACGATGCTGTCCCGAATCGCGTGAAGTACCCGATCGGTCAGGTTTTCCGGCCGATCAATATAGGGGAGCGGCGATGCGTTCATTGCCGCGATGGTATCTGAGATATCGACCGCAAACCAAGATGGCGTGCGCCGTTCAGGGCAGACGCGCGGCACCTGCTGTCACGGCAGGTCGGTCCGCCGCGGCGTATGGGAGTGCCGTGCCGTTGGTAGCGCCGGTCGGACTACGCATTCCGGTGCCCGGTTTCGCTACTGCCCGTCCAGATAAATCGCTGCGCTACCCACTCCGACTGCTCGCCGAGCGCAGTCGTATGGCGGTCGATACGGCCCTGCGCGACCACCATTCGGCGACGTTCGACAGACCCAGGCCCCTGGGGCTGGATAGGGCAGGAGCCAGCGGGATGCGGCGCTAGGCATGCTGCGTCGGGATGTCATATTCCATTGTTGGATGGACAGCACCCTTGCGATCTTCTCGAGCTACTCGATCAGAGTCTCTTCAGTGCGGTGAACTGGCGCTTCCTTTCATATGTCTCCGACGCTCCTGGATTGATATACGATATATTGGCAGCGCTTGTTGCGGGTATCCGACTGGTCTGCCGGGCGACGGTACGCCGCTATTGGCGTACACCGGCGAGAAGAATGAATGGAGTTGGTGAGTGAGCCGCGGTGTATTGGTAACCGGTGCATCTCGAGGAATCGGGCGAGCCGTGGCGGCTGCGTTCGCGGAGGTCGGTGATCGGGTTGCGGTGCATTACTCGTCGCGTCGCTCCGATGCGGAGGCGACGCTGCGCGGGCTGCCCGGCGACGGGCATGTCCTGGTCTGCGGAGATATCGCGAATGCGGCGGATGCCGCGGCGATCGTCGACGCGTCCGTGGCTGGGCTCGGAGGGATCGACGTCTTGGTCAACAACGCGGCGGTCAATCTGCCGCATCCGCTGCCGTCGACCGATTATGAACAGTGGCAGCAGGTTTGGCGCCGGACGGTGGACGTCAATCTGCTCGGCACCGCCAACGTCTCCTACGGGGTGGCGCGGCACATGATCGAGCGCGGCATCTCCGGACGCATCGTCAATGTGGGCTCGCGCGGCGCGTTTCGCGGCGAACCCGACCATCCCGCCTATGGCGCGACTAAGTCCGCGGTGCAGGCAATGGGGCAATCGCTGGCAATATCATTGGCGCCCTACGGGATTGTGGTGGCCTCCGTTGCACCAGGGTTCGTCGCCACCGAACGGGTCGCGGATCGGGTCACCGACGAGGTGCGCGCACAAAGCCCCTTCCACCGGGTAGCCGAACCTGCCGAGATCGCCGCAGCCGTGCGCTATCTCGCCACACCGGAGGCGGCATGGAGTTCGGGCGCCGTTCTCGATGTGAACGGTGCTTCGTATCTGCGGTGACGTATCTGATCAGGTCACACGGTTCATCGCAGACCTTCGGCGCGTTGGCCGGAGGCAAGCCGGGCGACGCGGTTGTTCTCGAACTGCTCCGTACCGTCCTCACCGAAGGAATCGAGGCTCTCGCGGTCGAGGCATCGACACCGCACTCGGCCGACTGCTGACCACGCACTCCTTGCAGAAAGTACAGATCAAATGACGAAAACAACGTTGCCCCGGGAAGCCAGCGGTGTCTACACCATCGCTCCCACCCCCTTCACCGACGACGGCGCGGTCGACGAAACCTCGCTGGACCGCCTGATCGACTTCTATGCCGAAATCGGCGCGAACGGAACCACGATCCTCGGCCAGCTCGGCGAGGCCCCCAAGCTGGATCAAGACGAAGCCCTGGGGATTGTGCGCCGCGTGGTGAAACGGGCGCAGTTTCCGGTCGTGGTCGGAGTCTCGGCACCGGGATTCGCGTCGATGCGCTCGGTGAGTTCGGCAGCGATGGACGCGGGAGCCGCTGGCGTCATGGTCGCGCCACCCCCGTCGCTGCGGACCGACGACCAGATCGTCAACTACTACGCCAACACGGTCGAAGCGATCGGCGCCGACGTGCCGTTCGTCATCCAGGACTACCCACTCACCTTCTCGGTTCAGATGGCCCCCGCCGTGATCCGGCGCATCGTCGCCGACCACCCGAGCTGCGTGATGCTGAAACACGAGGACTGGCCGGGCCTCGAGAAGATCACGGCATTGCGCGGCTTCGAGGCAGACGGATCGATGCCACATATTTCCATCCTGTGCGGCAATGGCGGGCTGTTCCTGGATTTCGAAACCGAACGCGGCGCCGACGGCGCCATGACCGGCTATTGCTTTCCGGAGCTCCTCGTCGACGTCGTGCGACTGACTGCCGCGGGAGACCGCGACGCCGCACACGATCTGTTCGACGCCCACCTGCCGCTGATCCGCTACGAGCAACAGCCCGGCGTTGGGCTCGCCGTGCGCAAGTATGTCCTGGCGCGGCGCGGCATTCTCGCCAGCGCCGCACAACGCCGCCCGTCCACAGCGCTCAGCGACCGAGCCCGGGCCGAAGTCGACTACCTGCTCGCCAGGACAGCTCGCTACGACGGCCGCGCGCAGCTCGGCTGAGCGTCGGAGCCTCGTTCCGCGGGCAGCGGTTCGATCCGACGCGTCGCCGATCCGGCAGCCCGCGACTCCAACAGCCGCCGAGGATGACGACGGCTTTGGCCGCGAATTACGGGTCGCGGTGGGAAATCCATGACCGGCGCTGCCACGGTGCGAGGGCATCGCGGGCCAGCCAGCGCCGGATCGTGGCCGCCGAGATCGACTCGCAGATCCCCTGCGCCCCGCGAATTCGATGTGGGAGCACCTGTCATCTGATTGTATCTGCTCTCAGATAGACGTAGGCTGACTGCATGAACCCACAGGCGTCTATGTCGACGGCCCCAGGACCGGCGGGTCACAACGTCGCCGGGCTGGGCTCCACCCGGTCGGAGGTGTTTACAGCGGCACGAGTGGAGACGCGCCCGACCCGCATCGGGAAGGACAACGGCGTCGTATGGCCGGTGCATGATGCGCGACCACTTCCACCAGCAACGAAGGAGTGAAATGACATGAACGACCAGCATGCCGAAACCTCGATCGTCGCCGACTATGTTGTCGTCGGTACCGGATCGGCCGGCTCGATCATCACAGAACGGCTCAGCGCCAACTCCCGCAATCGGGTCGTGGTGTTGGAGGCCGGTGGAAAAGACACCGACCGGCGTATTCACATGCCGGTCACCTGGTTACAGCTGTTCCGCAGTGACGTCGATTGGAACTATTCGACCGAGCCGCAGTCCGAGTTGGACGGGCGACGGATCCATTGGCCGCGCGGTAAAACCCTGGGCGGCTCGTCTTCGACGAACGCGATGATGTGGGTGCGCGGGTTTGCGGCCGACTACGACGAATGGGCGCAACATGCTGGTGAGCAGTGGTCGTTCAACAATATCGTCGGATACTTCCGCGCAATCGAGGACGTACAGGCAGCGCGCGAACCCGATGAGGGTGTCGGCGGGCGGATGCACGTCTCACATCAGCGCAGCCCTAATCGTCTCACTGCGGCCTGGCTACAGGCGGCTCGACAGTCGGGCTATTCGACCGAACGCGCCAACCTTCCTCAGCCGAGCGGGTTCACCCAAACGGTCGTTACCCAGCATCGAGGCGCCCGATGGAGCACGGCTGATGCCTACCTGCGACCCGCCATGCGACGGGAAAACGTCACCCTCATTACCGACGCCACGGTCACCCGCGTGAGGTTCGTCGACAAACAGGCCGTTGGCGTGGAGTTCGAAAAAGACGGCCGAATCCAATTCATTCGCGTCAGCCGCGAAGTGATCCTGTCGGCGGGCGCGGTGAATTCGCCGCAGCTGCTGATGCTTTCCGGTATCGGGGATCATCGCCAGCTGGCGCGCCTTGGCATCGACACACTGCACCACGCTCCGCAAGTAGGCCGAAACCTCTGCGATCACTTGGTGTCGGTGCTCGGATTCGACGTGAACGAGCCGACGTTGGTCCGGGCCGGACGACCGTTGCACATCGCTGATTATCTGATCCGACGCCGCGGCATGCTCACTTCTCCGGCTCCCGAGGCCTACGGATTCGTACGCAGCGACCCACGCCTGAGGCTGCCCGACCTGGAGCTGTTCTTCGGGCCCGGCCCCTTTTTTGACGCCGGACTCGGTGAACCGTATGGACACGACGCGGTGTCCCTCGGATCGATTCTCGTCAAACCACACAGCACCGGGCACATCACCTTGGCCTCGTCGGACCCGAAAGCAAAACCGATCATCGATCCCCAGTATTTGTCCGACAGTGACGGAGCTGACCGCGCCGCAATGATGGAAGGTCTGCGGATCTGTGCGAGGATCGCCCACGCACCGGCATTGAGCAGCGTGCTCGGCACGATGGCGCGCCCGGTCGGTGCCACCGACACCAGCGAAGCCACCCTCGAACGCTCACTCGAGAGCGAATCCCACAGCATCTACCACCCCGTGGGCACCTGTCGGATGGGCAGCGATGCCGACAGTGTGGTCACACCGGAATTGGAAGTTCGCGGGGTGCGGGGACTGCGCGTCGCCGACGCTTCCGTCATGCCGACCATCATCCGAGGCCACACGAACGCGCCGAGCATCCTCATCGGCGCCAAGGCGGCAGATCTCATCACGACAGCCAAGGCAGCGTGACAAGCTCGAGTCCACTCACCATCTGATGCAACTGCCATCAGATGGTGAGTGCCGCTACTTTTCAAATGATGTAACCAACGTCGGCGGACACGTCATCAGCCGTAGCTTCGCGGCTCCGCACATCATGCCGAGTGAATATGGAGACACCGATGAGAGACTACGACGGGAAAACCGCGGCCGAGCGCACCGCCGAGCGGCGCCAACGCTTGATCGACGCCGGTTTCGAGCTGTTCGGCGAACACGGCTATGCCGGGACATCGATCCGCGCGGTGCTTCGCCGAGCCGAGCTGCGAGACCGCTACTTTGCTGAGAGCTTTCCCGACCTCGACTCACTGTTGGCCGCCGTGTATTCCCAACTCATCGAAGAAGAGATCACCGCGTGCCGTGCCGCAATCGACGCCGAGAGTGGTTCATCGGACGGAGGAGCCCGCGCGATGATCGCCGCGCTGGTTCGATCCCTGGAAGGGGATCCGGGACGAGCTCGAATCAAATTGCGGGAAGCTGCCGCCGGCGGCCCGGTCTCACGAAGGCGCCGACAGGACGGGCTACACAAACTCGCCGAACTAGTCGCCAGCTTGCTACCACCATCGAAAACTCGCTCAGCAAAAGACCAGCTGTTGCTGTCGGTCGGCATGGTCGCTGCCGCCGACGAATGGCTCACCATATGGATCGACGGCGAACAGAACCTCACTCCTCGCGACGTGGTCAACCTCGTCATGACGATGTTCGTCGCTCTTGCTGAACCAGATGCAACCGACGCCACCCACGACTGACCAGCTCGAGGGCGAATGCACGCCGAACCGGACCTGCGACATCACCCGATGACACGACACCGCCGCCCGTGCACGTCGGCATGTGGCACTGGTGCGGGGTTGTCCCTGCATGAAACGTACATCCGAGCCAGCTGCAACGCCCCGAAGTAGCCGGATCCGGGGACGAAATCCGGTGCGGGCCTATTGCTCCGCGGTTGTCGGCGATCCGGTGCGCGCCCAAACATCGTGTCGCGCAAGATCGCCGGTGTCGGCTACCGCTTGGGAAAAGGCCCGGATCAGTGGGCTTTCGGCGGCCGTGCGCCACACCAGCGCCCACCGGCAGATCGGTGCGTCGCGAATCGGAACGAATGCCAGGCCCGGCCACGGGTAGAAGAGCGCGGCCTCTGCGGCGACGGCGGAAACGCCCCGTCCGGTGGCCACCATATTGAGAAGCTCATGCCACGTAGAGATCGCGGGTCCGCGCGCAATCGGTCTACCCGTTGGCGTGTGGAAAGGGTTGAGCGCTTCCTCCATATAGGGCGGAATCGACCGGCCCGCCACGATGACGCACTCGCCGAGGTCTTCCAGACAGATCGACTCACGCGCGGCATACCGGTGACCGACATCGACCATCAGCACCATTGACGAGGTATGGGTGACCGGCCCGACCGTAAGGTCGGGCTCACGCACCGGCATCCACACCAGCGCGACGTCTACCTCGCCGGACCGCAGCAGTTCCAGTGGCGCCGGCGGCTGGATCTCACGATGGTTCAGCTCGACCGACACATGCCGGGCTTGAAATAGCTCGATGGCGTCGACCAGCACCGATGGATGTGGGCCCATACAGCCCACCGTCAGCACACCCGCTATACCGCGCGCTACGGCGGACACGCTCTCGACACCATCCATGATCTGCCGGTATCCGGCTCGGAGCTCCCGATGCAGTTGTTCGCCGAGCGGCGTGAGCCGCACAGCTCGCGTCGAACGGTCGAACAGCAGCCCGCCGATACGGCGCTCCTGCTTCTTGATCGACTGGCTGACCCGAGCCTGGGTGATGTGCAGGCGTTCCGCGGTACGGCGAAAATGCAGCTCCTCGGCCAACGTCAAGAAGATCTCGATGTCCCGCAGCTCCACACCGCACTCCACACGCCAATGGCCGATTCCTCGAAGGAATCAACTATAGGGAGCTGATCGTTCCAAAACATCGGTCAGGTCGTTCCACAACATCGGTCAGGTCGTTCCACAACATCGGTCATGGCGCCTTGTGCCGCAATACCTCTGACAAAACCACCCCTCGAAGGAACGCACCATGCGGTCCGGCCGCCGGATCCCGCCGTCGGCGCGATCCGCCAACCGCAGCCCAGTCAACCGGTGGTGCGGACTTCCGTCTCGCCGATCTGCATTTGCCCGAGGTTTGCGACCCGGCTTGCTCACACCCGCGGTGGGTGTTTACTGAAAGAGCGTCTCAGTTGGCCCACCCTCCAATGGCAGTTCGAGGTGCGTATGCCGGTATGGCGACTGCGTGAATTCCGCGACGATGATCTGGATCAGGCAATCGAGATCTGGGAACAGAGCCGGGCGATCGGCGAGGAGCCGGTGTTCGCGTTGGCGGAGGTGCTGGCGTCCGCGCGAGCAGGGCAGCCAGCTGTGGTGGCCGAGGTCAGCGAAGAAATCGTCGGAATGGCGGTCGCCCAGATCCAGAACGAGCGTGCCTGGGTCCTGTTGGTGGCGCTGGGTACGCAGTGGCGGCGGCGCGGTATCGGTAGTGCGCTGCTTACCGAACTGGAGCGGCGGCTGCGGTCGAATGGCGTGCGGCGGATCTGCACGCTCCTCCCGCAGGATGCCACCGGGTCGGTCGCGTTCGAGAATTCCGGATATCTGCGCAGGACGGGTTTGGTCTACTACGAACTGCTGGAGCCGTTGGCGCCCGCGCAGTCATCTTTGCTGACCGAGTTGGGTGGGCGGCTGCTGCCACCCGGGTTGTGGCAGTCGATGGGAGGGATGGACCGGGAGAAAGAAATCATCGAACGACGGATCGTGTTGCCGTTGGCGAACCCGGATGTCGCCGAGCGCTATCGGGTTCGGCCGCCCAAGAGCGTGATTCTGTTCGGTCCGCCGGGCACCGGAAAGACCAGTTTCGCGAAAGCGGTCGCCTCGAGACTGGGGTGGCCGTTCGTCGAGTTGTTCCCGTCTCGGTTGGCCGCGACGGCAAGCGGCGGGCTCGCGGCGTCCTTGCGTGAGGTGTTCGCGGACTTGGCCGAACTCGACGAACTTCTATTGTTCATCGACGAGGTGGAGGAGATCGCGGGCGCCCGCGAGGGGACGGCGACCAGCGCGGCACACGGAGTAACGAACGAGCTGCTCAAGCTGATTCCGGCATTCCGGGAGGATTACAGCCGCCTGCTGATCTGCGCCACCAACTCGGTTCGTTCGCTGGACTCGGCGTTCCTGCGGCCGGGCCGCTTCGACTACGTGATACCGGTCGGTCCACCCGACGAACCCGCCCGCGAGGCGATCTGGCGGCGCTACCTCGGCCCCGTCGCCGAACACATCGACCTCGACCATCTGGTGCGCGCTACCGCCCACTTCACCCCCGCCGACATCGAATACGCCGCCCGTGCCGGTGCGCAATCGGCGTTCGAACGCGCGATGCGCGAGAAGACGAACGAACCCGCCAATCTCGCGGACTACCTCACCGCCACTGCCAACACCCGCCTGACCTTGACACCGGACATCCTGACGGCGTTCGAACACGACCAAGCGAACTACACCAGACTCTGAGACCCGCCGCCTCAGTTCATGCTCGCGGTCATCCAACGCCGATGAGCAGGCGACGGTCCGGCAGGTCGGGGCGCCGGGAGTTCTACCACGGGACTGTCTCCCCGTGGCGATCGAGGAACTGCAGGCCGGGGGCGCCGGCCTGCGCTTCGATGACGTCAGCGACGGCGGGGATGCTCTCGCGGGGTGTGAGGGGCGCGTCGGGTCCGCCGAGCCGGGTCCGATTGTGGCCGGGGTCGATGAGCAGCTTGGTCTGTCCGTCGTCGGCATGGCGGGTGGCGTAACTGCGCATCAGCTGGTTGAGCGCGGCCTTGCTGGCCTTGTATAGCTCAAAGCCGTCCTCGGTGTTTCGCGAGATGCTGCCCTGCTCAGAGGACATAACCGCGACGGTCCCGCCGGGCGCGACGAGTCCGCGCAGGGCCTCGAGGGTGCGCAGCGGGCTCAACGCATTGGTGGTCATCACCTCGGTGAACATGTCGGTCGAGACCTCGCTGATCGGCAGATTGCCTCGGTCGATCGCAGCGTTGACGAAAAGCAGATCGAACCGACGGCCGGCCAGGCGCTCGGACAGCTCGGCCAGCTGAACGGAGCTTGTCATCTCCAACGATTCGACCTCTAGCCGTCCCTGCGAGGCATCGGCATTCGCCTGCAGCTCGCCGCCGCCGCGGCGCGTCGTGGCGATGACTCGCCAGCCGCGTCGAGCGAGCTCGTTGGCCAGGACGAGCCCCAGCCCGCGAGAGGCACCGATGATGAGAGCTCGGCGGTCGGACGTGGTGGACACATTCACTCCTATTAGTCTAGACGCAACGTTGCGACTAGACTACATCCCGACAGCACGGATGAGTATGGTGTCTCGCATGCCCGCCGCGAACTCCCAGCCCCGCAGGGCGCATTCCGGCCCTCGACGCGATGAGGCCGCGCGCCTGGCTGTGCTTCATGCCGCCGACGATCTGCTGGTCGAGCACGGATTCGGCGCTCTCACCATCGAGGCGATCGCGCGTCGCGCCGGCGTCGCAAAGCAGACGATCTACCGCTGGTGGCCCTCCAAGGTCGAGATCCTGCTCGATACGCTCATCGAAGACAGCAACAAACACCTTGCCGTCCCGACGGAAGAGCCCACGGCCGAAAGCATCCGTGGCTACCTGCGCCGCTTCGCGCGATTTCTTGCCCAAGACCCCGCCGGCAAGGTCCTGCTCGCCCTCATCGCCCAGGCGCAGCATGATCCCGACACGGCCGAAAGCTTGCATAAGCGCTATCTCGGTCCACGCCGTGACCAGGAGCGCGACATGCTCACGCGCGGAATCGACGCCGGCGAGATCTCGCCCTGCCTCGGCCCCGACGCCACGATCGACGCTCTTGTCGGTCCGATCGTCTATTGCACCCTGACGGGGTCGAGCATCCCGCGTGAACTGGTGGACACCCTCGTCGAGAACCTGCTCAGGCCCCGCGGAACTCGAGTGTCCGCTCAGCAGCTCGCCGAGCCGAACAGCGAATCACCGCAGATGAACGCGCCAACAGAAGGCGCCAGGTGACCAAACTGGCCCGATGTCGAGACGTACGACACGCGGCAGCGGCTTGTCTGCTCCCTACCGGCTGATCTGACGCGGAACCGCCACCGCGACGAGTTTGTCCGGGTTGCGGATGGCGTAGAAGTTGGTGATCTTGCTGTCGGCGATCTCGATCAGGAAGACCCCTTCGAGGCGGTCGTCGCTGTAGACGACCATCGCGGGGGCGTTGTTGTAGTTGACCGTCTCGATTCGTAGGTTCGGCGTCCTCCTCGCGCTGTGGAACAGGTCCACGAGGCATCGGGCCACCTTCTCCGCGCCCACCATCGGCCGGCGCGCCGCGATGGCCTTGCCGCCGCTGTCGGCGGTCCAGGTGGCGTCCGGGGCGAGGAGCGAGAGCAGCCCCTCGGTATCACCGGTGGCCGCCGCTGTCATGAACTGCTCGGTGATCTGCGTGATCTGCGCCGCGTCGACGGGCTCGAAGCGTTTACGCCGCGCCTGCACGTGCGCACGGGCGCGGTGCGCCACCTGGCGCACCGTCATCACGGATTTGCCCACCGCTGCGGCGATGTCGTGGTAATCGAATCCGAATACTTCGCGCAGCACGAACACCGCGCGCTCGTCGGGGGACAGTGTTTCGAGCAGCACGAGCATCGCCATCGACACCGACTCGGCGAGCACGACGTCTGCCGACGCGTCGTGCTCGTCGAGCAGCAGCGGCTCGGGCAGCCACGGGCCGATGTAGTCCTCACGTCGGCGCGCGCTGGCGCGCAAGGCGTTGAGCGCCTGACGGGTCACCAGCCGTGCCAGATACGACTTGGTGTCCCGCACCGTCGCGAGGTCCACCTCGGCCCACCGCAGATAGCTGTCCTGCAGCACGTCGTCGGATTCGGTTGCCGCGCCGAGGATTTCGTAGGCGATCGTGAACAGCAACGGCCGCAGCACGGTGAACCGCTCGGCATGCTCGTCGGTTGTCACGAGGAGGCGACCACCGGCGCAGCGGCGGCCGGCTGCTCGGGCCGCGGGCCACCCTTGGGCCAGATCAGGGAACCCGGCTTGCGGGCCTCGCGGCGGATCTTCCCTACCCCGATCCGGCAGGTCACCTCCTTGATCCTCGCGCCCATGCGGCCGCCGATGTAGAGGTTCACCGAGGTGTCGTCTTTGCGGGCGAGCTGTCGGATGCCGACGCGCCGGCCGAGGCTGATACACGTCCCCATGACGGCCAAGTTGATCACCGCGGGTTCGGTCCCCGCAATGTGGCTCAGCACTGTGTTGGCAGCCTGCGCCCCGAGCGCCCCCGCAGCCTGGGAACTCATCCGAAGCGGCTGGCCCGACGGTGCGGCGGCGTCGCCGGTCGCGACGATGCGGTCGTCGTCGATACTGGTCAGCGTCTCGTCGGTGAGCAGTCGGCCGAGTGCGTCGGTCTGCAACCCGCTTGCGGCCGCCAGCTCCGGCACGCCGAAACCGGCCGTCCAGATGGTGAGTGCGCTCGGACGCACCGCTCCGTCGGCGAAGACGACCGCATCCGGCCGGACCTCGGTCACCACGTCGGCTTCGAGCACGGTGACACCGTGCCTGGACAGCCACTTGGCGACGTACCGGCGACCCGGCGCACTCAATGACGGCATCAGGGTTCCGCCGCATACCAGCGTGACCGTGCGTCCTTGTTCGGCAAGTTCGGCGGCCGTTTCGATGCCGGTTGGTCCGCCGCCGACCACGGTGAGCGACGCATCGAGGGGCAACTCTGCCAGATCGGCGCGCAGCCGCTGTGCGGACTCGAATTCGGCGATGGGGAAAGCGAACTCGGCCGCGCCGGACACAGACGGTATCGCTGCGGTGCTGCCGACCGCGTAGATGACATGGTCGTAGTCGAGCACACGACCCGACGTCAGCCGCACCGTACGGGTGGCGGTGTCTATGCGCGTGGCGCTGTCGACAACCAACTCGATGCCCTCGCCGAGCAGCGTGCCATAGTCAATTGTCGCATCGCCGGTGCCGGATACGAACTGGTGCAACCGGATTCGATCGACGAACTTCGGGCGGGGATTGACCAGCGTGATATCGACATCGGTGCGCAACCGCAGATGGTTGGCTGCGAGTGTTCCGGCATAACCGCCGCCGATAACGACGACCTTGTGGCGTGTGTTGTGCTCAGTCATGCCCTCAAGACACCGCGGATCGCTGAAACATGACACGATCCGACGTGACGTGCATCACTCCACTCGAGCGGCTTCCAGCCGAGCACCCGATGCGCCTTCTCGCTCTACGCGACACTGATCGCCGGGTCGCCCGACCGTCGGTCACCGACTACCACCGGGAAGTCACTACCGCAGCCGATCGCTGTCAGCCGTCGCCGAAGTTGGTGTCTGGCAGCGCGTTCGGATTCGGGATGCCGAAAGACAGAAGTCGCCAGGCATCTCCCGGGACCATCTGGCGGAATCCGAAGATTCGCGGGTCGCCGCGGGCGAGCATCGCCGTGCGGGCTCGGTCAACGCATAACCCGCATGGTCCGCTCAGTAGAGCAGTGGGCCGAGCCGAGCGGCACAGTCGCGCGCTGAATCACGATGGGTTTCCAGCACGGTGAGGCGATTGCTCGGCCCGCTCAGGCACAGCGCTCCGGTCAGCGTGCCGGAGGGTTTGTAGATCGGCAGCGCGAGGCAGGCGATGCCGGGAATGAGTTCGTCGATGGCTGTGGCATATCCGCTCTCTCGGATGAGCTGCAGATCACGGGCGAGCGCACCGTGGTCGACCTTGGTGCGTGCGGCAATCCGCACCGGGGTGGCGACCATGGTCCGCCACTCCGTGCGGGAGGACAGCAGCAGCTTGCCCGCGGCGGAGGCGTGTAGGTGCCGTGCCAACTCACGTGCACCCGGAATGGGGTGGTCCGGGTCTTCGCTGATTACTTGGACGGCGGCGGGTCTGAAGTTCATGAGGTGCACCGCGAATCGGGTCGAGTCTCGGAATTCGTCGAGCAGCGTGCGCGCTGCGGTGGGCACCACCGGGACGTTGATGGCGGTAGCGAGCCCGCGCAGGCGCGCGCCGAGAGCGAAACCACGCAGATCTGCAGTACGAACCAGGTACTCATCGGCCACCAGCGAATTGAGCAACCGGTAGGTCGTCGCCGGGGCCATGCCGAGGCGCTCGGCAATTTCCTTGGCGGTCACACCGGCTCCGCAGTCGGCGACGGCCTCCAGTATTGCGATCGAGTTGGTTACGGTATTCGTTCGCCGGGAGTCTTTCATGCGCCGCCTACCGAAAGATCGTGCTCTGTAAAAGATCGGTCGGCAGCGGTTCGTCGTAGATCCCGATGCCTCGCAACCGATCCGGCGCGAAGACTCGCAGGCCGAGTGTGAAGACCGCCGAAGCCAGCAACACGACGATATATACGCCTACCAGCACGATATTGTTGCTCTGCGTCGAGAATGCGGACGTGATCATGAGAGCGCCGAGTACGACTGCGGTCACAGCACCGAGAATCGTTATCCCCGTACTGGATTCACCGATCCGACGCAACAGCGCAGGGGCGGCCAGGCACGCCGGAAGGTATGAGCCGAGGTATCCGAGCGCACTCAGTGTGAGGAAGGACCGTATCCCGTCCTGCGGTTCGGCTCCCGACAGTAGATAGACGACCGCGCAACCGGCCACCGCGCCGACCGCCGCGACAATGGCAGCCGCGGGCGTATGGAACCGTGGATGCGCGCGGCCGACCGCAGCCGGGGCGATTCCCTCACGGCCCATGGTGAACAGCACTCGCACCAACGCATTGACCGAGGCAACGGTGCATGCGAAGAATGATGCGGCCACGCCGAGATCGAGTACGGCACCCAGCACTCGGGAGTTGTCCTGAACGAATAGCTCGGTGACCGGCGTCGAACTACCCGATACCGCGGCGGGCGCGGCGGCCAGCGCCACCGCCTGCGCGCACACCGCGACCAGATAGATAACCGCCGCCGCGATCGGTGTCCATATCAACGTCCGCGGCACCGAACGGAACGGCCGGTAGGCCTCGGCGGACAGCGTGGTCGCACTCTCGAACCCGACGAACGCACTGATGGCGACGACCGCTCCCATAGCGAGATCGCCGGTGCCACCACGCCATGCGAATACCCGTCCGCCACTGACATCATCTCCGGATCGGGCCAGCAGGTAGACCATGAGAGCAAGCACCGTCACCACCGAAACACATTCCACCAGCAGGGTTGCCGACGCCGAGAGACGAATCCCACGCACCATGAGGACGAGCGCCACGAGCGCGGCGACCACCAGTAGTCCAACGATGGTGGCCGTGCCACCGAATCCAGCGAGCCCGGCGGCCACAGCGATCTGATCGAGATAGGTTCCCACTGCGATCAGACCGGCGACACTCACACACCCGTACCCGACAATCGCGGACCAGCCGACCGGCACGGCGACCACCGAACCGAGCCCTTGCGCGACATAGGTATACAGCCCACCGGTCACGGCCAGCCGCTGCGCCATCGGCCGAATGACCAGCGCGACGCACCAGGCCAGCAGCGCCGCCGCCAGAAATGCGGCCACACTCGCGGCGCCTCCCGCGGCGGCGATCACGAATGCCGGTGTTACCACGGCTGTCCCCGATGGTGCGATAGCTGCCACCGACTGCGCGAACACCGGCACGAAAGGTAATTCCCGGCGCGTCAATCCACGGATCGAGGGGCGCCGGACCACCACGGGTGGACGCGGCGGAGCTGATCTCATCGGCCCTTCCTCCTACTCCGGATCTCGGGCGCGCTTGCGCCGCCCGTTCTGTCGATTTGCCATAGGGTCGCTGATCAGCGTTTCGCCGACGTTAATTCCGGTAACGCCGCTTTGTCGCGACTCGAGACAAAGCCGCTCCACACTTTCTCGTCCGCGGTCACCGTCAGATGCCGACGCCGTTACAGACCGCCGATAGCGTTCCGCGCTATCGAAAACCGAATCGCCCCGGGTCTCCGGATACCGACAACGAGTGGGTCCGATCATCGGCCACCGCTGAGCTCATCACCCGAAGATCCGAAACCCGTTAGTAGAGAGATGGATTCATGACACAGCAGATCGATCGCGCACCCAGCGCGACGCCACCCGGCGACACGCCACCCGATGGAATCCATCGGCTCAAACCGAATACGGTCGGCTTGGTCGGCGTGGTTTTCATGGCCATCGCCACCGCCGCGCCGATCACCGCCATGACCGGCAATGTGCCGTTCATGATCTCGGCGGGAACCGGGACCGGAACGCCCGCCGCATTCTTGATCGCCATGGTGGTGCTCGCAGTGTTCTCAGTGGGTTTCACCACCATGTCCAAACACATCACAGCGACAGGCGCGTTCTACGGATTCATCTCCTTCGGACTGGGCAGGTCGATCGGCTTGGCGTCGGGGCTGCTGGCAACCCTGGCGTACATGGTGTTCGAAGGGGCGCTCGTCGGCATCTTCTCCAGCTTCGGCACCGACACCGTTGCCGCGCAGTTCGGGGTGGACGTGCCCTGGTGGGTGTTCGCGGTCGCCATGCTCGCCATCAATGCGGTCGGCACCTGGTTCGGCGTGGCCGTCGCGGAGAAACTGCTGGTCATCCTGCTCGGAACCGAGTGCCTGGTGCTCGCCGTGATGGCCGTCGCGGTGGCGTTGCACGGCGGCGGGCCGCATGGGTTCTCCTTCGAGCCGCTGAATCCGATCAACGCCTTCACCGGGCCGTCGGCCGGCTTGGGCCTGTTCTTCGCTTTCTGGTCGTGGGTGGGCTTCGAATCGACCGCGATGTACGGAGAAGAGTCGCGCGATCCCAAACGGATCATCCCCAAGGCCACCATGATCGCGGTGGTCGGCGTCGGCGTGTTCTACGTGCTGGTGTCGTGGATGGCCATGTCCGGCAACGGCATTGCCGAATCAGCTACGTTGGCCGGGTCGGACAGCCCCATGGATGTGTTCTTCGATCCGACTCGAACCTATGTCGGGCACTGGGCAGTCAGTGCAATGCAGTGGCTGATGATGACCGGATCGCTGGCCTGCGGTATGGCATTCCACAACTGCGCGGCGCGCTATCTGTATGCGCTTGGACGAGAAGGGGTGTTCCCCGTGCTCAAGCGCACGGTCGGGCGCACG
The DNA here is from genome assembly GCF_040614395.1 of Nocardia sp. NPDC005998. Classification (NCBI taxonomy): domain Bacteria; kingdom Bacillati; phylum Actinomycetota; class Actinomycetes; order Mycobacteriales; family Nocardiaceae; genus Nocardia; species Nocardia sp. NPDC005998. The sequence goes on from NZ_JBEXUI010000012.1 coordinate 21,470, forward strand.
CACGCTCGGCATGGATCGCCCCATATCGCGGGGTTGGTGCAGAGCATGATCGCGGTGTTGCTAGTGGCCGGCTTCGGTATCGCGGGTAAGGATCCGTACACCGGGACCTACACGCTCCTGGCCATTCTCGGCACCATGGCGATATTGGTCGTGCAGGCGGCCTGCTCGTTCGCGGTGCTGAAATACTTCCGCAGCAATCACCCCGAGACCCGACACTGGTTCCGCACCTTCCTGGCACCACTGGTGGGTGGGCTGGCCATGATCGGTGTAGTGCTCCTGCTTGTCTTCAATATGGGCACCGCCGCCGGTAGTGAATCCGGGTCGCTGGTGTTGAAGGCGACGCCGTGGCTGGTCGGGCTTATTGCGTTGGGCGGCTTCGGATTCGCCGAATACCTCAAGCGCCGCGAACCCGCCCGGTACGCCCTTATCGGCCGCACAGTCCTAGAAGAGACACACGAACGCTGACCCTCCATGCCACGCCAGGGCCGTTACCCCCGCATCGAGAGTAACGGCCCTGGCGTCCAACTCCTGTCTCCGAGGCAGTCAACCGGGTCACCTGTCGGAATCACTCGCCTCCAGGACAAGCCCATCCGCTGAGTTCAGCGAGCTGCTACCAGACGTGTCCTTGAGATCGACGCCGGACCGTCCCAATCGCCGTGCTCCATTGATCAATCCCACCGCCACCTGGGCGGCCCGCTCGTACCCGAGACCATCAGGCGGATGGATGTTGGAGATGCAATTCCGCTCCGAATCCGCCCGCCCCGGCCGTGGCAGATGCGTCAGATAGATGCCCAGACTGTCCACAACGGAAAGGCCGGGCCGCTCGCCGATCAGCACCAGTACCGTCGAAACCCCCAGTGCCGCACCGATATGGTCTCCCAGTGCAACACGTGCCTGGGTAGCGATCACCGGCGGGGCCAGGGTGTATCGCTGTCCCAGTGCAGCAACGAGCGCAGCGAGCATAGGTACACCATGATCGGCAAGCGCCCGCGGCGACAACCCGTCCGCCAAGACAAATCCGATGTCCGCGCCGACCTTGGCAGCAGCCGAAAAATCTTGTTCGACAGCAGGATACGAGATGGGATCGAGGGGTTCGCCGAGCAACCGACCGAGGTCCGGCCTGCGCAAATACTCCGAACGATCGGCTGCACGGCTGCGGACGTGGAACGGCTTCCCCAACCCGACCGCTGCGAGCGCGGCGGCAAAACCGACTACTTCGAGTGGATGATGCACCGCATCCCGTGCGGCCGCATGCGCGGCTCGGAGGGCGAGCACCTCCGCGGTTGCCAGCGTGTCCCCCATCCGGCCGAGCCCGATCCGGGCCTGGGTTGTCCGCCGCAGCTCGGTCCAGAAGTTCTGCACGGCAATGTCTTCTGCACCGTCACTGCACGCGGTGCGGGGCGCCGCTGGCATCGTGTTCAAGCCACACCTCCGGAAGCCAGCGCCCGCAGCGGAGACGACAACGGTTCAACAGGGAGGATGCGACCGTCGGTGTCCATCATGCCGAGACTGTCGAGCCAAGCGCCGAACTCGGGCGCGGGGCGCAGACCGAGAACTCTTCGTGCATAGAGCGCGTCGTGGTAGGCGAGGCTCTGGTAGCCCAGCATGATGTCGTCGGCACCGGGCACGGTGATGACGAACGGACAACCCGCGGCGGCGAGCAGAGTGAGGAGTGTGTCCATATCGTCTTGGTCGGATTCCGCGTGGTTGGTGTAGCAAACGTCCACGCCCATAGGGAGGCCGAGCAGTTTTCCGGTGAAGTGGTCCTCTAGTCCGGCGCGGATGATTTGCTTTCCGTCGTAGAGGTATTCGGGTCCGATAAAGCCGACAACGGTATTGATCAACAGCGGGTCGAGGTCCCGCGCGATGGCGTAGGCGCGGGTTTCCAAGGTCTGCTGGTCGACTGGTCTGCCGCCGACACCCAAGTGTGCCCCCGCCGAAAGCGCGGAGCCCTGACCGGTTTCCAGGTACATGACATTCTCGCCGACGGTGCCGCGCCGTAGTGCGCGCCCGGCCTCGTTGGCTTCGCGCAGCAGCGAAATATTCACGCCGAAACCTGAATTCGCCCCCTCGGTGCCGGCGATGGACTGGAACACCAGGTCCACCGGCGCGCCCGCTTCAATGAGTCCCAGCGTGGTAGTCACGTGCGCGAGCACACACGATTGGGTGGGAATGTCGAAGCGCTGCCGCACCTCGTCGAGTAGGTGCAGCAGGTCCGTGGTGGCCTTCGGCGAGTCGGTCGCGGGATTGATGCCGATGACCGCGTCACCGCAGCCCAGCAACAGCCCGTCCAGAACCGCGGCGGCAATGCCGTGCGGATCGTCGGTGGGATGATTGGGTTGCAGCCGGGTGGCCAGCGTGCCGGGCAGGCCGATCGTGGTCCGGAATCCGCTGCGCACGCGCACGGCGCTCGCCACAGCGATCAGATCCTGATTGCGCATGAGTTTGCTGACAGCCGCCACCATTTCGGGGGTAAGTCCGGGTGAGACCGCCGCCAGCGTGTCGGCGGCGTCCTGCTCGGCCGCCACGGTGAGCAGCCAGTCACGCAGCCCGCCAACGGTCAGATGCGAAATCGGTTGGAATGCGGCGCGATCGTGGGTATCGATGATCAGCCGGGTGACCTCGTCGGTCTCGTACGGCACCACAGGATCGTTCAGGAAGGTGGTGAGCGGCACCTCGGCCAGGGTCCACTGGGCCGCAGCGCGTTCGGCGTCGGAATGCGCCGCGCATCCGGCGAGTTCGTCGCCGCTGCGCCGGGGTGTGGCCTTCGCGAGCAGATCGATCAGACCGTCGAAGGTATAGGTCGTCCCGCCGATTCGCTGGTGGTACACGGTCATAAAGGTTTCCTTTTCAGCGCGGACAGTCGCCGCTCGAAAAACCGATAGTCAGCACCGTGTATTTCTGCAATGTAACCGACGCCTACCTGCCGCGTTAATACACGTAACGCCGCCTGACCCGCTCCGAATTGTTGTGCGCATCCGACTCAGCCTGGCACGGGGGCCGGGGTGGCGAGGGTGGCCATGCGTTTGCGGCTCGGTTTCGCCCGCGCGGCGAGCCGGGTGCGGAACACCGGTGCCGCGTGGGCCGCGGGCTACTTCGCGCCGATGCCGTCCCGGAAGAAGTCGCCGAGCTGCTCGCCGAACGGTTTGGCGATCTGGGTGTGGTAGTCGTTCCAGCCCTCTTGCTGTGCCTGCTGCAGGTAATCGGGCAGCGGTCGGTGCAGTTCTTCGCTGACGGCCTGGTCGTGCAGTCGGCTCATCGCCTCGCGCAGGCTCCCGCCCGCCGCGGCGGTGTTGTCCAGTTCGAGTTCACCGCCGCGGGTGGAGTAGTCGTAGAGCTCGTATTCCTCCTCGCGCGACGAGTCGATCTCTGCGGAGCCCTGCATCCAGTGCGAATAGCGGACGTACTTCGCGTCGGCGGTCCGGACGGCCACCACATGGCCGGGTGCGTTGTGGTCGAACAGCACCGCGGCTTCCTCGATGGAGTGTTCGTCGGTGGTGTGCACGATCCAGGGCCGCCCCGGCGTGCGCGGGTCGCGGCAGACCGCGGCGATGTCGTGTCTGCCTGCCAGATGGGCGTAGCGGTTGTCGCCGCGCCAGCCGTTGCCGCCCGCGCCGATGGTCAGGAGCAGCGGGGCGAGGTCGACGCTGGAGGTCAGCTGGGTGCGGGTGCCGGCTGCCGGAGTGAGGTCACCGCGCGGGTCGTAGACGAACAGCGGCACCCGGATGGCCTCGTCGTAGGCCCCGCCGCCCTTGCCGTGCAGGCCGTGGGAGCCGGCGTAGTCACCGTGATCGGAGGTGAACACCACCACGGTATTGGCCGCCACCTCCGGACGGGTCGCCAGTTCCGTCAGTACCCGGCCGATCTGGATGTCCACCTGCTGCTGGAACCACAGGTAGAGATTGAGCAGGTCGATCCACTCCTGGTCGGCGTCGGGCGTGCCGTACGGGGCGACGCCGAAGGTCGCCGCCGACACCTGCACCAGGGCCATCTGCAGCCGAGGCTTGCGCGAGAGTTGTTCGAGGGTCTCGTGATTGGCGGGCAGGGTGTCGATCCAGCGCGGAATGTTGTTGAACGCCAAGGTGCGCCGGGTCCAGCGCGGCCACCACTGGACATCGTGCGGGTTGACCAGCGACACCGTCGTGCACCAGGGGCCTTGGCCCGCATCGGTATTGAACCAGTCGACGAACTGGTCGACGATCCGGCCGTCCATTTGCAGGCCCTGCTCGGGCGTGCCGTTGGGCGAAGGGTAGGTGCCGCCGTCGAAGCCGTGCCGTGCCAACCCGCCCGGCGTCGTGTCGGCGTCGTGGCCCAAGTGCCATTTGCCCCACCACGAGGTGCGGTAACCCTGTTCGCGCAGCATCGAGCCCCAGGTCGGGAAGCTCGGCGACAGCTGGGAGGTCGAGGTCGATAGGCAGCCGGTCTGATGTGAGTACAGGCCGGTCACCAGCGCGCCGCGGGAGGGCGTGCAGTCGTTGGCGGCGGTGTAGTGCTGTTCGAACGAGACCGACTTGGCTCGCAATCCGGCGATGTTCGGCAGGATGGTGTCGAGCACGGCCTGGTCCGGGAACCACATGGGGGTCCGCATCTCGTCGACGATGACGACGAGAATATTCGGCTTGTCGGGGTGAATGTCCATCCGCGGCTCGGCGGATGCGCTCGGGCTCCCGGTGGCCATGGCAGCGGTCGCCATGGCGGCGGTCGCCGCCGCTCCGCTACCGAAGAACCCACGCCTGCTGATCGACACGTGTCCTACTGCCTTTCGGTCGGGTGCTGAGAAGAAGCGTCCATGAAGTGGTTCACCACCGATGCGAGCCGAGGACCGCTGTCCTCCTGTAGAAAATGTCCCGCGCCCTCGATCACCGTGTGCGGTTGACCGGATGCTCCGGGAATCTTGCGCTGGAAGACCTTCTCGCCGCCGGCGGTGATCGGGTCGCCATCGGAGAAGGCGGTGAGAAACGGTTTGTCGAAGCGGGCCAGCTGCTCCCAGGCCCGGCGGTTCGCCGCGGCGGCCGGATCGTCGGGCCGGGTCGGGACCAGGAGGGGGAAGGCGCGGGCACCGGCCTTGTAGCTCTCATCGGGAAACGGAGCGTCGTAGGCGGCCACTGCCTCGGGGGAAAGATTTGTCCGGCAACCATTTTCGATAATGGCACCGACCGGGAACTGCGGCGTCTCCTGGGAGAACCGCTGCCAGGCGAGAAAGGCGTCGGTCAGCTTTGCCGTTCCGTCGGGAAGTCCGGTGTTGGCCGTGACCACCCTGGCGAAGCGTTCGGGATGTTCGGCGACGAGCCGCAGCCCGATCAGACCGCCCCAGTCCTGGCAGACCAGCGTGATGGACGCGAGATCCAGGTGGTCGAAGAGCGCTTCTCGCAGCCATTCGACGTGGCGGGCATAGGTGTAGTCGGCTCGGTCGACGGGCTTGTCGCTGCGGCCGAAGCCGATCAGATCCGGCGCGACACACCGCCGGCCCGCCGCGACGAGCACCGGAATCATGCTGCGGTACAGGAAACTCCAGGACGGCTCGCCGTGCAGCAGCACGACGACTTCGCCGTCTCGTGGACCTTCGTCGAGATAGTGCACCCGCAGGCGGGTGTCGCCGCCGTCACCGGCCGCAACCTCGGCATAGTGCGGCGAGAACGGAAAGTCGGGCAGGCCGGCAAACCGTTCCTCGGGCGTGCGCAGTGCGTGCATGGTCCTGACCCTAAATGTTCTTGCATCATGAGTGCAACTTTTTCTCCGGCTTGTTAAGGTGATCCGCGATGGATGGACGCACCGCTCGGGCGGCAAGGAACCGTCAGGCGGTACTCGAAGCCGTGCTGGCGCTCACCGAAGAAGGCAATCTGCAGCCGACCGCACGGGCCGTGGCCGAGCGGGCCGGAGTCGCGACCAGGTCGGTGTTCCATCACTTCACCGACCTCGAGTCGTTGTATGTCGACGCCGCGCAGACGCAAATGGAGCGACACTGGCTCCCCCTGCTCCGTCCGGTGACCGGCGATCCGGGTCATCGCATCGAGACCCTGGTCGAGCTGCGCGCCGAACTGTACGAGCGCATTTCGGGCACCCGCCGCGCCGCCGTGCTGCGCGAGCACGAATCCGTCTTCCTCGCCGAGCGTCTACACGAAAGCCGCGCCGCCCTGCGCGCCCACCTGCGCGCCAACCTCCCCGAACTCGAGCGCCTCGACCACTCGGCCCGCGAGGCCGCCTACGCCGCCGCTTCATGGGAGACCTGGGACATACTCCGCCGCCATCAAGGCCTGTCCGCGGAGACCGCCCGAGGCGCCGTCGGCGCTACCCTTACCGCCCTGCTCGCCCCCGCACCGACCACTACCGGCGAAACCCCGAAGTAGGAGCTACCGCGGTCAGGCTCGTCGACCAGGATGATCTGCAACGTTCCTGACCGCGACCACCCATGGGACTCCTCACGGCCTTCGGGGTCTTCAGCAGTGATGCCGGTTGATGGGATGGGATGGGTGTCAGACAGGTGTGATGTCCGAGATGAGCCATTGGTCGGCGACTTTCGTCATGCTCACTCGCACCCGGCTGCCATCCAGGCGTGGTCCCTGGTACTTGGTGCTGGTGGTCTCCTGATCGAGGAACAGCAACAGTGTGACCTTGCCGGGGTCGGCCGCTACCACCGACGTGCCGACGACTTTCGCGTGCGTGATGATCGAATCACGGTGTGCCGCAGGCACGATGACCCGCGAGCTGAGCTGAGCGAAATCCGCTCGGAACGGGCCGGTGAGATTGTCTGTGGCGGAGGCGAATTCACTGTCCATGGTATTGAAGTCATAGGACAGCACCCGAGGAATACGCGACTCCGCGGAATCCTTGGCCGCCTGCCCGGCAGCAACCGTCGCGCGATGATCGGCCGCACTGCGTTCCAACAGCATCGTGGCAGTTGCCAACGCGACCAACAGGATTCCCAGCACGGCAAAAGTGGCGACGGTGGCGCGGGGGCTCAGGGTCGATGCGTGCTGAAGCCATCCGCGTGGACCGCGCGGTACCGTCCTGACGGGCGCGGACTCCACACCGGTCGGAGCGGCGGTGTCGGACTCGGGTGCGTCGTCATCGCTGGAGCCGATGGCGCCGGTGGTATCGGTGGTATCGGTGCTGCTGGTGGTCATGCGACGAACTCCACGTTCGAGACGAGCCATCGACCGTCGTTGTGGTCAAGGGTCATCTTCATGCGGTAGACCCGCTGCTGTCCCTCGGGAGCTTCGGTGTTCTTGACCACGGAAGTGACAGCGGTCAGCACCGTGGCATGGTCATCGTCGATCGCGACGATGCCGGATTCCTTGATCTCGCCGGTGGATTCGACCTGACCGCTCTGCAGCACCGAGGCGAAGTTGCCGGAGATCTTGTCCCACTGGTCGCGGAACGATCCCGTCGAATCGGCCGCGATCGTGTCGAGATTCTGCTTCGCCGAGGTGTGGTTGAGTGAGACCAACTGAACTGCGATTCGACGGGCCGTGTCCGCAACGGCCTGGTCGCGGTTGTCGTCGTGCTGGTTGTCGCGGACTTCGAGCGCGAGCTGCACACTCACCACACCCAGCGTCAGCACCGCGACGGTGAGCGCGATGATCGCCCACGCTCGCCACCGTGGACCCGGCGGATTCAGCGAATTCGCCGACTCGGTAATGGATTCCACCTCGAATGGGGTCGCGACCTCAGCTACTTGATCAGTAGTGACTGCCATCCCTGGTACTCCTTTCCTTGGGTGGCGAACTGGGCTGATTGCCCCAGGACGTAGGTGAGACCGTCGGGTCCCCGGAACGTTCCATCTCCTTCGGCGTAGGGGGCGGTCACGGCCGCCGCCGGAGTGTCCGGAGCCCGCGGCGGAGCCGCGGCCGGAACCTGCGGCGGTGCCGCACCAGGAGCGGGCGGTGCCGCAGGAACCGGTTCGCCGGGACGGGCCAGCATCTCCGGCCAGGTAGAGGGCAACCCGCCGGGGCAGTTCGCGACATCGGCGGTACGGACGGCCGGATCGGTGGCACACGGCACGTTTCGAGCGCCTCGCGCGGCCTTCGGATTGTCCGGCGCGACTTTGCAATAGTTGTCGCGGGGGACTTCGGCCGGGCCGGTATCGGACGGGTCGCGCCGCTGGGTGGCTTGATACCCCTCGGTGCACGGCGGCGGGTTGAGTGTGTCGCCCAGTTTGACATCCAGTGCCGCCGCCGGCGCGCGCAAATCGTCGTCGGTCTGGAATCCAGCGCCCACGACGCTGTAGGCCGTGACGGTCGCAAGGGCTGGATAGACGACGAGGATCTGGCGCAGTTGCGGCACATTGACCCGAAGTACCTGACCGACGGTCTGCAGATCCGCCAGCAGCACCGGCAGTGGTGTGGTCAGGTCGGCGAGTGTGCCCGTGACGGTGTCGGCGGCGAGCGGCCCCTGATCCAGAATGTCGCGAAACTGGGCGTCGTTGCGCACGAGCTGTTCGGTGAAGGATGCGAGATCACGTGTCGCGGAAGGGATCTCGGTACGCACCGAGTTCCCGGTGCGCAGCAGCGGCTCCGCGTCGTCGAGTAGCGCGATGGTCGGGCCGATATCGGCTTGCGCGAGATCGAGCAACGCGGCCGAGGACTCGATCAGCGATGCCAGCGCCGGCCCGGTGCCATTGACCGCCTGGTAGGTCTCGTCGAGCGCGGTGCGCAGGGAATCGGTGGATACGCTGCGCAGCAACATCTGTGTCTTGTCGAGCACCTGCCCCGTCGGAATCGGCACGGTGGTCTTCGTGCGGCGGATGACGGCTCGGTCCTCGAGATAGGGACCGCGGTCCTCGGACGGAACAAGATCCACGTACTGCTCACCGATGGCGGACATGCTCTTGATCGCGGCCGCGGCACTCGCCGGGATATTCCGACCGTGACGCAACTGCATCCGAACCAGGACGGAACCGGAGTCCAGGTCCACACCGCTGACCCGGCCGACCTCGACGCCGCGGTAGGTGACCACCGCGGACTCGTAGATCCCACCCGCATCGGCGAACTCGGCTGTCACCGTGTACGTTCCGAGCCCGGTGACACGCTGGATGCTCACGTAGTGGATCAAACCGTAGACCAGGCTGACCACCGCGAGAATCGCGAAGACGATCAGCTGACCCCTCACCAATCGGGTTTTCATCACCGTCCCCCGTTCTGGTCGCCGGTACCCGGTCCGGGCAGGGTCGGTGCGACCAATGGATCCACCGCCCGGTTCGACATCGGTACCAGGTCCTTGAACGGGATGCTGCCGATGATCTTCTTGTCGATGGCCTCCACACTGAGGTCGAGGGTGAGGAACAGGTTGACGTAGTCACCCTTGATGGCTTTGTCGGCAACGGTGACCGGGAACGGAAAGGTCAGGCCGACGAGCAGCGCGCCGGTCAAATCCGAACCGGCAGCGGCGAGTTGGGTCAACGCTGGTTCCAGGCTGTGCAGGTCGGCGGTGAGGTCGGCCTTGCTGGTACGCAGCACCTGAGCGGCTCGGTCGCCGAAGTTGCCGACGCTGTCGAGCATGGTGACAAGTTGTGCCTTCTGATCATCGAGAATGGCCAGCGCCGGCTGGATCTGTTCGATGCCGGTGCGGAGTGTGTCCTTCTGGTCGGCGAGTTCCCGGGAGAAGGCGTCGAGACTGTCGATCGCGCGCACGATGCTGTCGCGTTGGACGTCGAGCCCGTTGACGAATGTCGCGATTCGCTGGAAGGACTCGTTGATGGCACCTTCCCGACCGCCGAACGCACCGTTCAGCTCGGTCATGATGGTCCGGATCTGTTGCAGCCCACTTCCATTGAGAACCAGCGACAGCGCGGCGAGAACCTCTTCGGTCGCGGGGTATTCCGCACTGGCGGCGAGGGGAATCACATCGCCATCGCGCAGTTGCCGATTTGTCCTGCCGTCCTTCGGGGTGGTCAGCTCGAGATACTGAGCGCCGAGCACACTGGTCTGCGCCAGTTGGGCTTTCACATCGGCGCGCAGGTGGACATCGTTGTCGATCTCGACGGTCGCCACCGCGATGTTGTTGTGCACCGCGATCGAGGTGATCGTCCCGACGGTGACGTTATCGGCTTTGACGAATGAGTTGCCGACCAAATTCTGGATGTCTCGCAGTTCCACCCGCACGGTGTACGAGCCGTTATGGATCGAGTTGCCCGGCAGCGGAATCGAATTGGCTCCGTTGAACCGGCAGCCAGCGGACAGTAGCGCGCTGAGCAGCAGTACGCCGCCAGCCCGCAGTGCTGTCGAGGGTTTCATCGTCCTGCTCCTGGAATGAGTAGCTCGGTGAGCCCGGGAATGGCTGGCAGACCGGGAATACCGGGAGCCGCCGCGGCGGGACCGGGCGCGGACCCCGAACTGCCCATTGCCGCGCGCGCGGCGGCACCGAAGAGGTCGCCGAAGTGTGCGCTGGCGCGCGAGCATTCCTCCTGTGGCGCATCGACAGTGGTGAGCAGCGCGCAGATCAGCGACATGGGGTCGGGGAAGTCCGGAAGTGCGACGTTGCCGGTCAGCGAGTTCGATTGGGGGTCGTAGATGTTGTAGAGGTTGTCCACTACGGTCGGCGCGAGATGCAGGATCTGGGCGAGGTCGTCCGCACGGTTCACCAGCAGCGAGGTAATGCGCGTGAGCGATGCGACGTCTTTGTTGAGCGCGTCGCGGTTGTCGGCGACGAAGCTGCGGATCTCCGGCAGCATCGCCTGCATCGACTGCAATGCCGCGTCGAGCTGAGTGCGGTTGTCGTTCAACAGATTCGATACTCCGGCAAGCTGGTTGACGAACATCCGAACCTGACCGTCGTTGGCTGCGAGTGCGGACACGACGGCTTGCAGGTTGCGTATCGTCCCGAACAGATCGGGACCGCCATCGGCAAGGGTCCGCATGGCCTGTGACAGGTTCGTCAAGGTGTTGTTGAGGGTTGCGCCGTTGCCGCCCAGGGCCTTGGCGGTGGCATCGGTGAACCGGGTCAACGTGCCGGTGGGGTCGCCGTTCTTGGGGCCGAGTTGGTCGGCGAGGTCGGTGACCTGCCGCTTGATCTGGTCGTATTCGACGGGCACCGCGGTGCGCTCGAGTGGAATCACCGCTCCGTCCCGAAGTTCCGGCTCGGTCCCGTGCTTCGGCATGAGCTGGATGTAGCGACCCGACACCAGCGTCGGTGCAACGATCACCGCGTGCGTGTCGGCGCTGACCGGATGTGATGAGTCGAAATGCATGGTGATGCGGACACGGTCACCGATCGGTGTGATGTCGTCGATTTCCCCGACCGGAACGCCACGGATCGTCACCCGGTCACCGGGATAGACGCCGACCGAGTTGGTGAAGTACGCGGTAACCCGCACCGTGGCGGCCCGGGCCAGCCAGGGTGTGGCGCCGACAGCGATGACCGCCAAGGCGATCAGGACGGCGAGAATCCGTCCGGGCAAGGGTACGCGGGACAGGCCCGCGCGCAATGCTGTCATCGGTGACTGTCTCCTCCAGGGCTTCCCGGCTGTTGTCCGTTGAGATTCGCGGGAGTGATGTTGTGCAGCAGTGCCCCGAAGAACGGCCCGCTGGCCACCGCCTCGCCGAGCTGGGTGATGTAGGGCCGCAACCCGAGGATGGCGGCGTTCAGATTGTCGTAATTGGTGTTGAGCAGTCCTAGAACTCGATCTACCTCGGCAAGCATCGGAGCGGTAGTGCCCTTGTTATCCCGGGCCAGTCCGTGCAGTTCGTCGCTGACCGCACGGACATTGGCCAGCAGTGTCCGGATCATTGCGGCGCGGTCGTTGAGCGCGGCGAACAGCGATCCGCCGTCGGTCATCAGTGCGCTGAGGTTCTGGTTGCGTTCGGCGAGAATGCCGGTGACCGAATTGGCGTGGGCCAGCAGATCCCGCAAGGCACCGTCGCGGGAGGCGATGGTGGCCGACAGCCGCGAGACACCATCCAAGGACGAGCGCAGATTGTCCGGGAGAGTATCGAGCACCCGCGACACACTGTCGACCGCATCGGCGAGCTGCTTCTTGTCGGTGCCCGCCAACCGGCTGGTCAACTGGTTCAGTGATTCGGTGATGTCGTAGCCAGAGGTGGTGTGGTCCAACGGAATCCGGTCACCGATGCCACCGTCACCGTCCGGACGCAGCTCCACGAACCGGCGTCCGAGAGCGGTTTCGACCTTGATCGCCGCAGTGGTTCGCCTGCCGAGGGTTCGACCGTGCGTGTCGAGCCGCATCGCGATATCGACGTGGTCGTCGGTCAGCGTAATGTGTTCGATCCTGCCGACTTCGATACCCGAAATCTGCACGGCGTCACCAGGTTTCAATCCGCTGGCATCCGCAAATTCGGCTACCATCGACTTCGCGCCGGGCCATCCTGGGATGCTCTCGTAGTTGAACGCCAGGACGAGCAGCGCGAGGACGACACCGGTTCCGATGAGACTCATCCGGACCGGGTTGCGTTCCGAGAACGGTTTCATGGCTTGCACCTTTCGGCGGGCGCGGTGAACATCGGCGTGTCCTGATGGCCGCCGCCGATGGCCGGGTAGCGAATCGCGAGTCCGCAGACGAACCAGTTCACGAAATTTCCGTAACTACCGACGCGGGTGATCAGCGGGTACGTCGTGGGCAGCTTGGACAGCAGCAGCGACAGCGTGTCCGAATCCGCGTTGAGATTGCCGGCCAACTGCTGTAGTTCGGTGATGTCGCCGGCAATAGCGGGCCGGTTGTCCGTGAGAATCTGCGCCACCTCGGCCGTGCCAGCGTCGATCCGCTCCAGGCCCGTTATAAGGGTGGCGCGGTCGTTGTCGAGGCCGCTGACCAGCGACTGCAGGTTGACGACCAGTTTGTCGAATTGATCACCGGTCTGATGGATCGCACCCAACGCGGTATCGAGCCTCGCAATGGTCTCGCCGATGACCTGGTCGCGGTCTGCCAGCGAATTGCCGAGTGTGCCGATCTGTTCCACCAGTGCGGCGATGTTCTGTTCCTGGCCGTTGAGCACGGCGATCAGCGACCCGGACAATTTATTGGTCTGGTCCGGGTCGAGACCTTGCAGCAGGGGTTTGAACCCGTTGACGAGGCTGTCGATGTCGAGGGCAGGTTTGGTTTGCGCCGCCGGAATCGGATCGTGCTCGGATCGGATACCGGAACCGTCCGACTTGACGGTGACCTCGAGGTAGCGGTCGCCGATGAGGTTCTTGTATTTGATGGCGACGGTGGAACTCTGGAGCACATCGATGTCACGGGAGACGGTGAACGCGACCTCGATCAGCTTGTCGTGCGCGAATGCCACCGACTTCACCTTGCCGACCGGGACACCGGCGAGCTTCACATCGTCACCGGACTTCATGCCCGAGGCCGAGGTGAACAGCGCAACGTAGCTGCGTGTGGGGACGAAGCGCAGGTCACCTACGACCACGACGAGCACGGCGGTGATGATCGAGGTGATCGTCAGGAAGATCACGAGCTTGATTCCGGAGTGACGGGCGTTCATCGGGTGAGTCCGTAGATCAGTGCGGCGAACGGGTTGCCGAGCAGGTCTTCGGGTGCCCGTACCGGACCGTAAACTGTGGTGCCGGTGTTGAAGTCGGTGTGGCCGGGGGGCGTGCTGCCGGGCCCATACGGGTATCCGAAGCAGCTGGGCGGGTTGTCGGCACCGTTCACGGGGAGGTCTTTCTGGTAGGTGTACGGCGGGTCGCCCATCAGGATCGTGCCGAGGGCGTTCAGGCCGGGCCTGCCGCCGCCGAATGCCCGCTCGAGATACTTTCGGTCTTGGTTGAGGGCGGACAGGAAACACGGGAACGACGGCGACTGCTCGGCGAGCAGCCGAGTGGTCGGTTCCAGTGCCTCGACGGCACCGACAAACGGTGTGGCCGAGGAGTCCAGGAACTTCTCGCCGGTATTGCCGAAGTTGGTGAAGGAGAGCAGGAATGCGGTCAAGCTCGCCTGCTTCTCGACGATGGTGTTGCTGGTGGTCGACAGATTCCGCATCGTGGCCAGGAAATCGGGTGTGGCCGCGGCGAAGGTATCCAGGTTGTCGGCGAGCAACGGAACATCGCGCTGTAACACCGGGATCGAGTCGTTGAACTGTCCGAGGTATCGATCCAGGGCGACCATCAGGTCACCGAAGCGGCCGCCATGCCCGTCGAGTGCGGTGCTGAGCGCGGTAAGGGTGGCGTTCACCTTTTGCGGCTCAACGGTTTTCAGCACTGTCAGCAACGCCTGGAAGATGTCGTTGATCTCGACGGTCACCTTCGAGCCGTCGATCACCGAGCCGGCGGACAGGTTCGCCGAGACCGGTTGCTCGGGCCACATCAGGGTGACGAACTTGCGCCCGAACAGTGTGGTCGGCGTGATTTCGGCGCCGACATTGGCCGGAATCTGTTGCGCCAGGCCGGGATTCAGATCAAGGGTCAGCTTCGCCCGCTCGTTGTCGAGGTCGACCGCACTGACCCTTCCGATAACGACGCCGTGCACCTTGACGTCCGACCCTGGCGCCATCAACAATCCGGCCCGATCGGCATACATATAGACGCGCATACTCGCGACGAACGTCCCACTGCAGGACGCGACGGCGCCGGATACGGCAAGGACGAACGCGGCCAGCGCGCTGATGCCCAGCAGAAGTGCGCGACGACGGGAGACCTCGAGCTTCATCCGGACACCCGCACAGTGGAGTGGATACCGCCGTAGACGGCGATGCCGATGATCAGGTCGATGATCATGATCGAGATGAGCGAAGTGCGCACCGCGCGACCGACGGCGATACCGACACCGGCGGGGCCGCCGGAGGCGTGATAACCGTGATAGCAGTGCACGGACATGATGACCAACGAGAACGCCACCACCTTGACCAGCGACCACAGCACGTCGCCCGGCACGAGGAAGATGTTGAAGTAGTGCGTGTAGGTGCCCTGGGATTGATCGGAGAGCACAATGCTGACGAATTCGGTTGAGGCGTATCCCATGAACAGCGCGATGCCGTATAGCGGCACGATGGCGATGAGGCCGGCCAGAATTCGGGTGGTCACCAGGTACGGAACGGCGGGTATCGACATCACCTCGAGCGCGTCGATTTCCTCGCTGACCCGCATCGCCCCGAGCTGCGCGGTGAAGCCGGCGCCGACCGTCGCGGTGAGCGCGACACCGGCGACCACCGGGATGGCCTCGCGGGTGTTGAAAAAGGCGGAGATGAACCCGGACATCGCCTCCATGCCGACCCGGCCCAGTGAGTCACTTCCCTGCTGTCCGACCTCGTATCCTGCTGCGGCGGTGAGGAATCCGACGATCACGATGGTGCCACCGATCACCGCGAGCGCACCGGTGCCCAAGCTGACCTCGGCAACGAGGCGGACGACTTCGCGACGGTAGCGGCCCAGCGTCCGCGGAATCCAGCCGATGCCGTGCAGATGAAACGACAGCTGGTCGCCGAGTCCGACGACGCCCTGCACCGGACTCGCCGCGGCCCGAACGGCTTTGCGTCCCAATGATTTCCGACTGAGCGCCGCTACGGCACCGTATTCGCTATTGGTGGTCATTTCGTTGATCCGTTCAGCGCAGCGACAGGGTGGTGATAACGGAGTTGGCGAGGAATAGCAGGACAAAGCTGAAGACGACGGTTTGGTTCACCGCGTCGCCGACGCCCTTTGGGCCGCCCTTCGCATGCAGCCCCAAATGACAGGCGACCAGTGCGGCGAGCAGCCCGAAAACACCGGCCTTGAGCTCGCTGATCAACAGGTCGGGGATCCCGGTGAGGATCGGGATCGCGGTGATGAACTGCCCCGGAGTCGCACCCTGGAGGAACACCGCATAGAGGTATCCGCCGGTGAGGCCGACCGCGGTCACCAAGCCGTTCAGGAAGAGCGCGACCACCGTGGAAGCGAGCACCCGCGGCACGGCCAGCCGCTGCAGCGGGTCGATGCCCAGCACTCGCATCGCATCGATCTCCTCGCGAATGGTGCGTGAACCCAGATCGGCGCAGATCGCGGTGGCACCGCACCCCGCGACCACCAGTACCGTGGCCACCGGGCCGATCTCGCGGATGACGGCCAAGCCCGCGCCTGCACCGGACAGATCGATGGCGCCGACCTCGTTGAGCAGCACATTGATCTGGAAGATCACCATGACGCAGAACGGAATCGCGATCAGCAGAGTGGGCACAATCGAGACGCTGGCGATGAACCACGCCTGGTCGATGAATTCGCGCAGCTGGAAAGGGCGGCGCGGGACCATCCGCAAGGTGTCCAGTGTGGTGCCGTAGAACTGCCCCACCGCCCGTGGGGCGATCTTCGCCTTCGCCAGCATCGTGTCCCAGCGCGTCTGCGATGACGTCTCAACGGACGCAGAGCTGTTCACCGTCATCGAGCCTTTCCGCTCCGACTGTGGGTCGATCGACCGACAGTTTCATTTGCTATTGACTGGAATCAGCCCGCGGGGCGGCCCCGGTTCCGATAATCGAAAATCTCGACTCCGGCGCCGCCCGCCCGGGCGTATGGGATGTCGGTCCGCATACGCCACCTCGACCTCCGCCCCGCACGGCGACTCGTTCGGTCCTCGGCACACCTGGCCGATGCCCAGCTGGGCGAATATTCACGGAAGTCGCCGACGACATTCCCGGGACGCGCGGAGCTGCGCCGCGGTCAGTAGGGTTTCGCGCCCACGATCACGCGCGCATCTACTGAGTTCTGTCGAGCTCGCCGACCGGTTCCCGCAGGAACGGCACGACGAACTTCGCGACCTTCTCCGGTTGCTCGAGCCAGGCCCAGTGGCCGACGCCGGGCAGCGTCTCGATGCGTCGTTCCGCACCGCCGAAGCCGGGCATGTCCGGAGCGATGACCCGCGCGAAGGTCGCGACCGGTGTCAGAAGCGACATCCAGTCCCTGCCGGCGTCCGGATTTCTGTGCACGAACACCACCGCCTCGTCGGTGCCGTCCGGGCCACCGACCAACACGGGTGAGCGCGCATCGCCGACGACGAGTTGCCGCTGCTCGAGCATCGCGGCATCGGTCATCGGCCGACGGGCCATGGGTCGGTCGCGATCAGATGGGTGCTCTCCAGCGCTGCCGCCCGGTAGGGGTGGGCCTTTTCCTGGTAGTCCTGGCTGGTCACCATGGTGACGAACGCGGTCCGTGAGGGGTACTGGACGACGACGATCGCATCCCACCACGCCTTGTCGACGTCGCCGGCTACGACGTGGCTGGCGTCGCCCGCATACAGAATGGTGGCGCCGACGGCGTCGAGATGGGGCTGGACGGCCTCGGCGTATTGCTGATAGGTAGCCGCACCGTCGTTTTCGTCGAACTTCAACAGGTTGATCATCACGACCGGGTCGCTGTTGTCGGACGCGGCCGAAAACAGGGTTGCGATCTGGTTCGGGTTCGGTTCGATGGCGCTCATCGCTCAGGCCTCCCAGCTGCGCAGATCGCGCGGGTAGTTGACGTCGAGTTGTTGCACGGACTGCATGATGGCCCTCCATTGGGTGCGCCGCGGGGCCGAGCGGCCCGCTGCGCAGCAACGTTAAGAGACCCAGGTCACATTCTCTCAGCGCCGGGCAACAACGTTCGCCGCGCTCGTTGTGCTGACGTCACAGTTCGTCGGGACGGGAACGCGCGAGGCCGGGTCGAGCGGGGAGCATCGCCAGCGCGACCTGAAGGTCCAAGGAGTCGTTGGCAACGCTGCGTCCGAGCAGCGCCTCGGCCTGGTGGACTCGGTAGCTGACCGTGTTGGGATGAACCATGAGACGCTCGGCCGCGCGACTGCGGCTGCGATTTTCGTCGAGATACACCGACAGCGTCATCGCCAGCCGGGAGGTGGCCTCGTCGGCGGCGGCCAGCGGCCCGAGCACCCAGGTAATGAACGACAGTGCGTGATCGCGGTCGGCGGTGCCGAGCGCCGCAACGGCGACGCTGCGGTAGCGAGTGATCGCTGCCCCACGTGGCCCCACCAGCGATGCAACCCGCCGCGCATGGTCTGCCTCGAGGTGCGTGCGGCGAAAGCCCTCCAGGCCTCGGCCCGCCTCGCCCACCGCGATCCGCACGCCGGGGATCACACCCGGGACTTGTTTGCCACGATCCACCGCATCGAGGCTGTCGGCGGTGAAGGTGTCTCTGCGGCTCATCCAGCTCGCGACCGCAAGCGAGCCCAGGGAATGGATGAGGGTGCTCTCGGCACCCAGCGTCTGGGCGAGCCCCGCGAGAGCCTCGCCCAGAGCTGCCTGGGTTTCGCCGCCCTCGGAAGCCTGCTCGACCCACGCGATGGCCCCGACATGGTGCCGATTCACGTCGTAGCGCAGTCTTTTCGATGCCCGCTGTGCATTGCGCTCGCGGTCGGCCAGAATCTCCTCGACCGCGGCCGCGCGGACCGCGGCCGCGCTGCGCAGCCAGGCCTCGCGCTCGACCTCATACGCTTTCTCGGCTCGGACCATCGCCTCATCGACATAGGCGAACAGCCAACCCGTGGCCAGATCCAGCGCTACCGCCTGATCGGCTGCGTCCGACGCCTTATCGACAATGTGTGCGAACATCCACTGCCATACCCGTTCCTGAGCCAGCCGGTAAAGCCGCATCAAATCCGCGAGTGCGACCTGTCGGTGCACCGCTGACCGTGCGATGGCCAGGGTTGACGGCGGCAACTCGACCTGCCGAGGGTCGCCGGCGAGTTCGATGATCTGAGCCAGCTGCCGCAGGCTCGCCTCGGTGCTGACCAGGTTCTCCTGGACGGTCTGCGGATCGGAGAACAGTTCTGGCAACTCGGTCTGCATCCGGGCGACCGACCGTCGCGCGAGGTCACTGGCGGAGGCACGCATCTGCGTGCCCATCGGCCGCAATATCTCCCGCCAGACCCGTTGCGCAGACGGCTCACGCACCGGCGGCCATTCGACCTCCATGCCGGCCGAATATAGTCACAGTTATCGCTCCGCGACAATCAGCCGCGACCAAGCTGGCATCGAGTGCCCTGCCCCAACTGTGATCGCGCCGGGTAGGACAGCTCGGCCATCCGCTACCCCCGCCGGTGACCATGGGCCTCGGTTACGACGCGACCGGTTGCGTTCGGCCGGTGAAGGGGTTGTAGACCGGGAGCGGCTTGATGAGCGGGTTGAGCAGTCTGCCGGACTGCTCGACGGTGAGGACCTCACTCGGGTCGAGCGGGATGACTTCACGCAGCGATTCGTCGTATTCCCAGACGTCCTCGCCAACCAAGCGGCCCTCATCGTCGTAGGGCCAGATCATGTGCTCGCGGGTCTTCATCAAATAGGTGGCGTTCGGGTCCACGTCCGCGCCGGCCTCAGCGAGGATGCTGCCCGGTGTCTGCTGGTACAGCGTGGCCGACGAGACGATCATGTCGTCGCTCACCGCCAACTTCTCGTCGCCTCCGGTGTAGAAGACGCACTGAGCCGTGCCGGTCCACTCGCGATAGACCCCCTTGACGGCCTCGGCCCCAACGAGCGTGGTGATCGTGCCGAACAAGTTGAAGTGGTAGACGGGCTCGGCGACCGTCATATCGGGCGCGAAGATCTCTTCGAAGCGGCCCGCCATCTCCAGATAGCGGTGGCGGTTATAGGCGTGCAGGAGATAGAGGTGGCGGGGGTTCTCCGTGGTCTCGATCAGTCGCTCCACGGCGATGTTGGTCTGGGTGATATCGAAGCGGCTCATTTATTGATTCCTTTGTGCCAGATCATTGTTTGTTGTTGAGCCCGGGTCAGGCCGATGGACCGGCCGCCAAGAACTCGACGATGTGCCCGGCGAGTTCCTCACCGGAGTCCTCCTGCAGGAAGTGACCGGCTCCGTGAATAACCGGGTGTTCGATGCCTTGAGCGCCACGCATCTCGCTTTGCAAGACGCCCGCCATCGGACCGGTGATCGGATCGGCGTCGCTGAACGCCACCAACATCGGTGTCGTGCTCTGGCTCAGCACCGCCCAGGCCGCCCGGTTGGCCGGCGCGGCCGGGTCGTCGGTCGAGGTGGGCACCAGGCCGGGCATTACCCGCGGGCCGGCGCAGTAGCTGTCGTCGGGGAACGGTGCGTTGTATCCGGCGCGTACCGCGTCGCTCATCACCTTGGTGCAACCCCACTGGATGAATTCGCCGATGTCGATCGTCGGTTGGCTCTGGATGGCCTCCCGGAACTGCCACCAGATCTCGGGCATCGGGAAGTCACCGGCCGGCAGACCACTGTTGGCGACCACGATGCGCGAAAACCGTTCCGGGTGTTCGGCGGCCAGCCGCAACCCGATCAGCCCACCCCAGTCCTGGCCGACCAGGGTGACGTTGTGCAGGTCCAACGCGTCGAAAGCGAGCGCGCGCATCCATTCGACATGCCGGGCGTAGGTGTGATCTTCACGGCGGGTCGGTTTGTCGGAGCGACCGAAGCCGACCAGATCCGGGCAGATGACCCGATGGCCGGCGGCGGCCAGGATCGGGATCATCCGCCGGTATAAGAACGACCACGACGGCTCGCCGTGCAGCATCAGGATCGGGTCTGCGTCTTCGGGCCCGGCCTCGACCCATGCCATCCGCAGCGATCCGCCCTCGGTGTCATCGACCTCGCAATACCGAGGTTCGTAGGGAAAGTCGGGCAGCTCAGCGAACCGCTCCTCGGGGGTGCGCAGCGTCAGCATGGCCGAACCTGACCGGCGTGCTTGTCCACGGTATGCATCGAATCTCCTTACTTCTGTTTCACGGCGGCTGTTGGCCGCGGACCCGAAGTTAGGTGGCCGCACACCGGTTGTCTCGGCGCTCTGCGCCAAAGTTCGGTGCCAAGGTTGTGCCCGCGCCACTAGCGCCAGCGGATTTGGGTGAAATGAGGTTCCCCGCTCTAACGGAGGCTCTGATCGTGGTCAGATAGGACAGGAAGAAGTCTTTCGCGGCAGCTCCCGCGGCTCGGACCACACCGCCATCCGATTCGCAAATAGGTTGGCCGACAACGGAATTGCGCAATCGATGGAGTCGGTCCGCGACCGTTCAGCGGGGAACCTCAACATCACCGGGCAAGAGGTTGCACGTCGAAATTCGGGATCTAGATGTGAGCATGGCCGTAAGTTAGAGCGCTGTCGTATTGGTGGCTCGTGCGCCCACTCCAGTAGTTACGTCCTCCATTGTGAGCCTGCCACAGTTCCTAGCGGGAATTGGCTGGCCGGCCGGGCGCAGATGTGTGATGCGAGCACAATTGACATCGGGAAGCTTGTTGTCTCGCGACGAGCAGATTGTGAACTGCATCTCTTACTGTGGCGTGTCGTGGCCGATCGGTCACGTTCCCTTCGGAGGTCGCACGCAGATGTCCTGCGGCCCGCAGACCTTCGCATTACGCCGCGGATCGGTGGCAGGAAGGAACCGCGACATGAGCCGGTTCGACATCACCAAGACCAACCTCGCTGTGGAGCGATTGATCGAGGTCACTGACAACCCGCGCCACCTGTACCTGCTGCACGCTTACAACAGGCACCGCTACCTGGAGATGGCCGGCCGCTGGCGAGAGATCTTCGACCCGGAGATGACCGTCGCGCACCCCGTCTACAACTTCAATGTGTTCGGTATCAGTACCGTCTTGGACGGTGCCGAAGCAGTGCAGGCCGTGTACAACGAGTGGTCCGGCACCGGACAGTGCATCTTCTACGTCGATGACGAAAAGCTCGCGGTCGGCGACAACACGATCTGCTCGACCGCGGCGATCTATCAGCAGACACCCGGCGTCATCCTCGCCGAGGCCGGCGCGGACGTGGACCCGGACGCCACCTATCTCGTCAAGAACGTCGAGCACATGATCTGGCCCTACGACGACCAGGGCCGTCTGATCGGTGAGGACGTGTGGGAGATCGACGAATCCAAGCGCGAGATCATCAAGCTCGACCCGTCGGAGGTGCTCACGGTTGAGCAGTCCGAAGTCCTGCTGGCCCCGCTGATCAAGCCGCTGCCCGTCCGCACATTCTGAACGCAGACGACAGGCCAGCCGAGGAAGTCATCGCGTCAGCGGGCGTTCCCCCGGTGGCCCGTTGCGCCCAGATCATTCAGGAGTTGTACGTGATCAATGGACTGACCATGGATGACTATCCGCTGTCGCTGACCGCGGTGGTGGAACGCGCCGAGCGCTTCCACGACAGAGCGAAGGTCGTCTCACGCCGCCCCGACGGCAGCGTTGAGCGCACCACGCTCGGGGCGTGCGCCGTACGCGCGCGCCAGCTGGCCTCGGCCTTGGCAGAACTCGGAGTTGGCGACGGCGACCGGGTCGCGACGCTGTTGTGGAATCAGTCCGAGCACCTCGAGCTGTACTTCGCGGTTCCTGCGATGGGGGCGGTCGTACACACCCTCAACCCCAGGCTGCATCCCGACGAACTCGCCTTCATCGTGGGAGACGCCAGGGACCGGGTGATCGTGGTCGACGAATCCCTCCTCGAGGTGTTCGAGACCTTCCGCCACGCGCACCCGTTCGAGCACATCATCGCCATCACCCGCGATGCCCCGACACCGGACGGGATGCTCGGCTACGAGACGTTGATCGACGCCGCGGAGCCGATGGTGTGGCCGCTTCTCGACGAACGACGCGCCGCCGCAATGTGTTACACGTCCGGCACCACGGGCCGACCGAAAGGGGTGGTGTATTCGCACCGGGCGCTGGTGCTGCATTCGCTGGCCGCGGCACTCCCCGATGCGCTGGGGGTATCGGCACGGGACACACTGCTGCCGGTCGTGCCCATGTTCCACGCCAACGCCTGGGGTCTCCCCTATGCGGCCGCGCTGCTCGGGGCGGGGCTGGTACTGCCCGGATCGCGGCTGGACTCGGCCAGCGTGCTCGATCTGCTCGCCGCCGAACGTGTCACCATGACGGCGGGGGTCCCGACCGTGTGGATGGCGATGCTCGACGCACTCGACGCCGAACCGCAACGCTGGGACCTCAGCTGCCTCGACCGCCTGATCGTCGGCGGTGCCGCGGTGCCGCGCAGCATGCTCGAGGGATACGACCGCCACGGCCTCACGGTCGTGCAGGCGTGGGGAATGACCGAGACCGCGCCACTGGGCGCCGTCAGCCGTCTGCCCGCCGACCTCCAGGAGAGCAGCACGGATGAGCAGTACAAGTTCCGTGCCCGGCAGGGAGTCGCTATGCCGTTCTTCGACATTCGCGCACGTAGCGAGACAGGTGAGTTCATCGAGTGGGACGACCGCGCCATGGGTGAACTGGAAGTGCGCGGACCGTGGGTGGCCGCCGCATATCACGGCGGCAAGGGAGCGGACAGTTTCACACCGGATGGCTGGTTCCGCACGGGGGACATCGTCCGCATCGACCACCGTGGCTGCATCTGGATCTGCGACCGGGCCAAGGACCTGGTGAAATCCGGTGGCGAGTGGATCTCCTCGGTAGACCTGGAGAATCACCTGATGGCGCACCCGGCGGTGGCGGAGGCGGCGGTGATCGCCGTTCCCGACTCGCGGTGGGGCGAGCGCCCGCTGGCGGTCATCGCGCTGCGCGACGGTGCGACGACGGATCCGGACCAGTTGCGCGAGCATCTGGCGGCGGAATTCGCCCGTTGGCAGCTGCCGGAACGATTCGAGTTCGTTTCCGCGATTCCCCGGACGGCCACTGGAAAGTTCAAGAAAATCGCTTTGCGCGAAAGGTTTTCGGCTGCCGATCGGCCGTGACCTGCAATCCTGTTCCATGGTCGGCACTCGGCAGGTGACGGTCGGCTCGGCGCCGTCCGTCCGCCCGCGGTGGCCGGTCGCCACTGCGGGCGGCCTCCGTCGGCGCCGCAGCAGGTGGCTACCGCATGTCCCGCTGGGCCGCCACGACCTCGCTGATGGTGCGCTCGGCACTGGAGCCGCGCTGTGCCTTCTCCGCCAAGCCGGGGAACTGCCCGGCGAGGGCGCTGAGTATCTTCAATTCCACCGGCGCGACATTGATTTCGCACCGATCGCGTTCAACGGCCCGTACCACCCCCGTCACCACCTGGCGCGGGGAGACCATGCGTACGCCGGTCGGCGGGGTGGCGCCCGTGGCGGCGAACATGCCCACGTCGCGTACGGCGCCGGGCTGGACCAGAGAGACCCCCACCCCCGTACCGTGCAAGTCCTGGCGGAAAGAGAGCGCGAAGCCGCGCAGCCCGAACTTGGCAGCGCTGTAGAGCGAGGAGTACTTGGTGGCCGCCTTCCCGGAGATCGAGCCGACGAGGACAATATGTCCCCGGCCCGCCTCGACCATCCGGGGCGCGAGCGCGCGGGCCAGCATGACGGGGGCGCGCAGGTTCACCGTCAGCGCGCGGTCGATCTGCTCGGGCGTGTAGTCGAGTAGATCGCCGGTGGAGGGCATAGCGGCGTTGGCGATCAGAATGTCCGTGTCGGGGACGGCCTTGGCGAGGTGGTCGAGCTGATCCGGGTCGGCCATATCGGCGGTGACCGCTCGCGCACCGAGCTCGTCGGCGAGCGCCTCCAGGGCGTCGGCGCGGCGCCCGGAGAGGACCAGCTTGGCTCCCTTGGCAGCCAGTTCTCGGGCGATGGCCTGACCGATGCCGCCCACGGCACCAGTGAGGAGAACGGTTGATCCTGCAATGCGCATGTGATTAGCCTCCTGAAAACTGTTCGTTCGAACGAACGAACAGTACGAAAGTTGGGTGACCGTGTCAAAAGCAGCTCACGCGTCCGCCAGCCACCGCGCGATCGGCGGCATCCGCAGCGCGTACAGCATCCCGCTGACCTCGGCGACCGCCGTCCGAATCCCGCCGCACCGGTGGCACAATGGCCGCTATGTCCAAGTCCTCCGGAACCCGGCAGAGCATCATCGACGCCGTCCTGCGCATCATCGGCGAGGACGGCGTCGCCGGGGTCACCAACCGGCGGATCGCCGAGGAGGCCAAGGTCTCCCTTGGTTCGGTCACCTACCACTTCACGACCCAGCACGAGATGCTGCGTGAGAGCCTGCTGCACTTCGTCGCCGAGGAGACCCGGCGCTTCACCGAGCTCGCCGACCAGTGCGGGACCGAAGGGATGGACATCGATCGTGCCTCCGCCACGGTCGGCCAGGTCGCCGGGTGCACGCAGTCCGACGGCAGGTACATCGCACCCTTCGAGCTCTATGTCCAGGCCGGCCGCGACGAGCGGTTGCGCACGGCGGCCGCGCAGTGCTTCGCCGCATACGACCAGCTGGCCGCGCGGATCCTCACCGGTCTCGACGTACCGGACGCCGAGCGGCTGGCGAGCACCGCTGTCGCGCTGGTCTTCGGACTGCAACTGCGCAGCCTCGCCACCGGCCTTCCGGCAGAGGAACTGGTCGACGCCCTGTTGCTGCTGGCACGCGGGGCGCAGCAGGCCTGACCCGCCTGCCGGTTCCGGTCACACCAGGCCCGCGGAGCGCGTCGCACTCGCAGCTCGTTCCATCCCGCGGCAGTCGGCAGTGTTGCCGCCGCCGGTCACGCCTTTGCCGTCGCGTCGTTCGCGACGTTCGTCATCGCTGTCATAGCGGCGAGTGTCGTCTTCCTGCTGCCAAGCGGCCAGCGGCCCAATCCTGAGCGCCAGTCATGGCCGGGGCTGCGGATGAAGCGGCCCCAGCCGTGGCGACGTCCGGGCAGGTCGGTAGCCCGGACGTCCGTCCAGGAAATCACCGAATCCTCCAGTGCCCGAACGGCAATCACCGTCGATCGAGCCGATTTGCCAACGACGGCGACGAACCCGCACGGCGTCACAGGCAGCTGCGCGACCATTTCGGCCGACCGCGCACGATCATCGATCCACTCGGTCATCGGATCATTGACCGGCACAGCGCAGTGCGGCGATCAGCATCCGCTGTCGCGCATAAGAATCGACCCTCGAGACGTTGACGACGCACCCCAGGATGTCCACCACCGGACGCCGCACGATCGGCGCACGGCAAAAGGGTTCGCCCCGTGCGTTCGGGTTCAGTAGCTCTGCCCGGGCGGCGGTATCCGCCACTGACCGGAGGATGGCGGTAGCACCGCGGTGTCAGCGGTCGGGTCGGCCCGCAGGAAGCGGATGAACCCATCCACGGTGAAGCCGGCGGCAAGGATCTCTGCGAGCAACCGCGCCGCGGCGTTCCTCGAATCCATGCGGTACATAGTCACCCGAGCACGCCCACCGCAACCAGGAAATCACGCGAATAACAATAAAATTCCACCACACAGGTGGCGGCGGGTAATGATTCGGCAACCCCGGCGCTGGTAGCACGAAGGCGCCCACCTCCAGGCAGCCGGAGGGCTCCGAAACGCGCGCGCTGGTCATGGCGGGCGTGCTGCGGCGCGGACATAGTGGTCCCGTCTTTCGCGCAGAGATGGCCGTTGTCCGGGTGGACAATGGGAAGATGCACCCGCACGGGACGGTGCCCGGCTCGGGAAAGGGTCTGAGCAGAGCCGAACTGCTCGCCGCGATATCGCTTGCGATCGACCTCGGTCTGGGTCAGCCGATGGAACACATGCTTCGGTCGTCCTTGATCGCGACCCGGATCGCCGAGCGGATGAGGCTCGACCTGCAACAGCGGGCGACCGTGTACTACGCCGACCTGGTCGCGTGGATCGGTTGTCACGCCGACTCCCACGAACTCTCCGCGCTCTTCGGCGACGACATTGCCTTCCGAGCCGACACCTACACGGTGGACACGACCGGCCTGCCGTATCTGCGGCTGATGATGAGTCATGTCGGACGCGGATTGCCGGGCTGGGAGCGCGGCATCCGTGCCACAGCCTTTCTCGTCACGGCTCGCAGCCGGGTCGCCACACTGATCCAGTCGCATTGCAGTTCCGCCGGGGTTCTCTCCGATCGGATGGGCTTGGACGAGCAGGTCGGAAAGGCGCTGGCCTACGCCTTCGAACGCTGGGACGGCCGGGGGTTGCCCAACGGTTCTCGCGGAGACGATATCCCGGTCGAGATCCACATCGCGCACGTCGCAGACGTCGTCGAGGTGCACCTGCGCACGGGTGGGCTCGAGCACGCGAAGGATGTTCTCCGTTCTCGGCGCGGCAGTCAGTTCAGCCCAGCCGTGGCAGCGGTGTTCGATCGCGACGCGGCGGCGATCGTGGACGGGTTGCTCGAAATCGACGTCTGGACCACAGCGTTGGCCCAAGCACCGGATCGTGACCGAACCATGACGGCCGAGGAGAGCGACGAGTTACTCGAGGCCATGGCTGATTTCGTCGATCTCAAATCTCCGTTCACTCTGGGGCATTCGCGTGGCGTCGCGAATCTGGTGGCCGGAGCGGCCCGACACCTGGGCATGTCGCCGTCGGACATCACGCATCTCTACCGTGCCGGCCTAGTGCACGGCCTCGGCAAAATGGGAGTGTCCAACCGGATCTTGGAGAAGAAGGGGCCGCTCACTACGGCTGAATGGGAACGGGTACGGATGTATCCGGATCTGAC
Source organism: Nocardia sp. NPDC005998 (assembly GCF_040614395.1). Taxonomy (NCBI): domain Bacteria; kingdom Bacillati; phylum Actinomycetota; class Actinomycetes; order Mycobacteriales; family Nocardiaceae; genus Nocardia; species Nocardia sp. NPDC005998. Next base: position 48,763 of record NZ_JBEXUI010000012.1, read on the forward strand.
CGGCCGGATACTGAGTCGGGTCAACGGTCTGGAGTCGGTGGTGCCCATCGCGATGAAGCACCGGGAACGGATCGACGGGTCCGGCTTTCCCCGGGGGATCGCCGGCGCAGAGTTGACCGCGCAGGACCGGTTGCTTGCCACGGCGGAGGCTTATCAGGGACTGCTCGAGCCGCGTCCCGACCGGCCGCCGCTCGATCCTCGCGGCGCTGCCGATCAGTTGCGAAAGGAGGCGCGCGCCGGACGCTTCGACGCCGAGTCGGTTGCGGCCGTGCTTGCGGTGGCCGGTCCGCGGAACTCGCGGCGAACGCCCTGGCCGGCCGGGCTGACCGACCGCGAGGTCGAGATCCTGCGACTCGTCGCGCAAGGCCGATCGAACAAAGAAATCGCCGCCGAACTGTTCATCGCCGAGAAAACGGCACGCAACCACGTCGAACGTGTCTACGCCAAGCTCGGCGTCAACAACCGCACGCAGGCCAGTCTCGCCGCGATCGATCGGGGTCTGGCAGGGTTCCCGGTCAATGCGGCCGTCCGAAATTGAAACATCCACTGCGCCAGGTACTTCAGCTCGGCAACCACCAATGATGCTGCCCGGGTGCGCTATTGACGTCACATGGCTCAGCGGCGTCATCGATGCCCGTCCGGTGGACGGGCAAGTGGGGATGCGGAGCGCGCCGGAGACCCGGCTGATTACGCACAGTCGGGACCCGGTAACGGGTTGGCCGAGCCGACAGCGGGACCGACTGCGCGGGGCCTTCATCGCCGGGATGCGCTGGGCCGGGACCGCCGGTCCAAGACCCATATCGTGGCCAGCATGAGGCCAACGGCAAACGAGGCGAGCGCGATGAGACTGGCGCCGGTGCCTCCGTGGAAGGTATCGCCGTAGGCGGACATGGCCGGCAGCTTGGCGGTGTACCGATCGAGCTCCAGGTCGCGACCCAGCGCTTCGAATGCGTGGCGGTTGGACAGGCCGAGACTCATCAGGCGTCCCGGTAGAGCCATCTTGTCAACGGGGACTATGGCGCCACCGAACAGAACCTGCGGGAAGCAGAGCATCGGCAGGGCGAGGGCGGCCTGCGCGGCATTGGAGACCGCGGCCGAGGCGAGCAATCCGAGGGCCAGTGCCGAGGTCGCCTCGATCACAATCGTCACGAACAGGAAGGCGGACACGTCCCATCCGACAGCGGGGAGCCGACCGAGCGCCCGCAGCACACCGAGGAGCACCGCGCTCACTCCGGCCAGCACCGGAAGCAGCGCTGTCACCTTGGATGCCACGTAGGCGCCGACGCTGAGCCCGGCCAGGCGCTCCCGCCGGAAGACGGCCATCTCCCCGACGATCTGGAGCAGTCCGTAGGTAAGGCCGAAGAAGAAGCCCGCGAATGCGATCCAGAACACGATCTGGGCCGGGCCGAGGTCGGCTTCGCCACGCGGATCGAACGCGTCTCGCTTGAACAGCGTCGCCATCATCGCAGTGACCAGCACCGGTGAGCCGAGCAGGACCGCCAGGGTCAGCCGGTTACGTAGGAGAACATCAACATTGCGTCGGGTGAGTAGCCACCATTGCCGGACCATGTCTGTGCGCTTGACGTCTGAACGGGCGGCGGGGCTGGGCAGTAGAGCCGAGTCGGGCTGGGTCATCGACTTCCCGCTGTCCGCGAATCGCTCCGCCCAGATCTGCGGGGTGTGCTCACGAGCCAGCCGGTCGTACACCTCGGCGAGATCCTCGACGCCGAAGTAGCGCCGCGCCTCGGTCGGGCTGCCGGTGAAGGCCAGGTGGCCGTCGCGTGCCAGGAATACCACCCGGTCACACCGGTCGATGGAGTTCGGCTCATGCGTCGTGAGGACGACTGTGACCCCGCGCTGGCTGAGTCGGCGCAGCAGGCGCATCACGTCGGCTGCGGTCGACGGATCGAGCCCGGAGGTGGGTTCGTCGAGGAAGAAAAGGTGTGGCCGGGTCAGTAGCTCCACGGCGATACTGGCCCGCTTGCGCTGGCCGCCGGAGAGCGCACGGACCGGCACCTCGGCCCGATCAGCCAGGTCGAGGTCATGCATGGTCTCTTCGACTACCCGGTCCGCCTCGGCCGCCGATGTGCCGGCGGGCAGCCGCAGCCGCGCCGCGTAGCGCAGCGTGCGGCGCAGGGGCATCTCGAGGTGGATGATGTCCTCTTGGGGCACGTAGCCGATACGGGAATCGGCGCTGACTCGGGCCCCGCGAACGACGCCGTCATGCCGAACCTCCCCGGCAGACGGTGGTCGCAGTCCCGCGAGGATCTCCAGCAATGTGCTCTTTCCTGCGCCACTGCCGCCGGCAATGGCGACCAACTCGCCCGGTTCGACCGACAGCGACAGCTGCTGGAGAATCTGCCGCGACCCGACCTGTCGGCTTACGTTGACCGCATCGATTCGCCCGCCGTTAGGTGCGTGATCTGAAGTGCGCGTACCGAACCACTCGACGGTCGGTGGTTCGAATGTCAATTCGGTCATGACGGTAACCTCCGTGATTCCTGAACTCGCTTCGTCATGCCCTGATCATCGGTCCGCCGCCTCCGTGGTCGCATGAGGCGTTTGCCTCAAATCGCGACCACCGCGAAGCGATCGCCGCACCCGGGCAGCGGGGCCACGCGGTGGCCCGGGCAGCAGGAATGCGCGAGGCGACCGTGTTACACCGTCATCCGGACAGACCCCAGCGCGACGCGGGACCGGTGCCACGGCTCCTGCACCACGCCATGCCGACCTCAGTCGCCGAGCGTGGCGACACCCGCGCGGGCGTATTTCTCGTCCAGATCACCACTGGGTGCACCCGCTACACCGATGCCGGCGATCGGTGTGCCACCCGTGGCCACCGGGACACCGCCCCCCAGGAACAGGGTGCCGGGAATGTCGGCCAGCCGCGGGGTCTTGTCCAGACGCTCGGCCAGCTGAGCGGTCGACGCGTTCCAGGAAACTGCGGTGAAGGCCTTCCGCTCCGCGGACTCGTAGGACTGCGGTCCCGCGCCGTCCCCGCGCAGCAGCACGATGGTATTGCCGTCACGGTCGACGACAGCGACGCTGACTCGCTGATTCTCCTGGCTCGCGGCGGCGAGCGCGGCCTGCGCGGCCTCGGTGGCGGCAGCAAGCGTGAGGTGATCGGTCTGCCGCAGGTCGGCTGGCTCGACCCTGCCGGCGAGCACTGGTTGCGCCGCCGGGCCCGTGTCCACGCCGCCTACCGCCAATGCGCCGATGGTGCCCGCGGCGACGACGGCGAGTGCTCCGCCGATGAGGGCACCGGTGCGCTTGCCTGTCTTCTTGCGAATGTCCATGGGTACGTTCTCCTTTGGTTTATCGATGGCGGCTGGGGAGTGAGATGGCCATCTGCTGGCTGATACCGTCCGTCGCCATCACCGGCTGCTTTCGGTGGGCTGTTCGGACGGCATGGGCATTGCGGTTCAGTTGGCGGTTGGCGCGCCGGCGACGCGACGCTCGCCGCCGTTCGCCTCCTGCCAGAGGCGGTACACATCCACCGCTTCGTCGCGGGGCTCATGGCGCATGGGCAGCCGTCGCTGGTCCCAGGGTTTGGCGAACTCGTCGTAGAAGGTGTTGAGCTCGAAGTACTTTCGGTCGTCGACGTAGTGCGGTTGGTAGGCGTCGCGGGTGGTGAGGAAGACGACCTCGTCGGGTGAGCAGTAGTACAGCGCGCCCAGGCACATCGGGCAGGGCAGGGCGAGGATGTAGATCGTGGTGCCGGTCAGGTGCTCGGTGCCGAGCTTGGTGCATGCCTCGCGGATGGCAAGGATCTCCGCGTGCGCGGTGGGATCGTTGGTCTGCGCGACCCTGTTCGGGCTCTCCGCCAGAATCTGGCCGTCCTTGACGACAACGGTCGCGAACGGACGCCCGCCCTCGGCGACATTGCGGCGCGCGAGGTCGATGGTGTGGCGTGCGAAATCGGTCATCGGTTGTCCTCGTTTGTCAGAACGGCTTGGTGGGCAGGTACTTGCCGTCGAGGGTGATGACGGCGCGCTCGCCGCCCTCGGGGTCTGCGACCTTCTGCACGTCGAGCTTGAAGTTGATCGCGCTGATGATCCCGTCCCCGAACTGCTCGTGGACCAGGGCCTTGAGGGTGGTGCCGTAGACCTGCAGCATCTCGTAGAAGCGGTAGATCGTCGGATCGGTCGGGACACCTCCGGGGATGGATCCGCGGGTCGGGATCGTCTGGAGCAGCATCGCTGCGTGGTCGTCCATCCCCAGCAGTTCGGCAACCGCCGTCGCGGCCTGCTCGGGGAGGGCGTGTTGGCCGAGGACCGCGGCGGTCACGAAGGCCACCGAGTAGCCGGCGGCATCCGCGATCTGCTGCCAGGTGAGATGTTTCGCGGTCTTGGCCTCCACCGCCGCGGCGGCCAGTGCCAGGCGGGCGGTGGGGTCGAGCTGTGCGTGCACCATCTGTGTGCTTCCTTTCTGGTCGAATACCGACCCGACGGCAAGGGTGGGTCGGCGTTGTGGAGGGTGATTCCCGCGCGGCGCGCGGAGACCATGACTATGCGGTCAGGGCTTCGGATCCGGAGGCGTCGAACACAGTGACCGCGCCGGTGCCGATGTCGAACACCCATCCTTCGACGGTCACGGTGCCGGCATCCACGCCGCGGGACACCGATGGATGGGTCGACAGGTTGGCCAGCTGCGCAACGACATTCGATCGCACGAGCATCGAGACGCGGTCATCCGGCTCGGGCCCCGTGGCCGACGCGTCGGTGGCATCGACTTGTTCGAGCCATTCGGCGATGGCCGGTGTGCCGCTGAGGTCATGGCGTTCTGCCAAGGCGGTCATCGCGCCGCACCCGGAGTGGCCGCACACCACGATGCGGGAAACCCCCAGCACCGCAATGGCGAACTCGATGCTCGCCGCGACGCCGTCGGCTCCGGATGTGTGGACCGGGACGAGATTGCCTGCCGTGCGGATCACGAACAAGTCACCCGGCTCGCTGTTGGTGATCAGTTCCGGAACGACGCGTGCGTCGGAGCAGCCGATGAACAGGGTGTCGGGACGGTGGGTCGTCGCGAGGCGGGCGAACAGATCCGCCTTGGCGGGGAAGACATCGCGTTGAAAGTGCATGACTCCGGCGGCGAGGTCGTGCATGGATCGCTCCCTTCGAGGGTCGCTCGGCCGGTTGGTCCCGACCGATCCCACCATGCACAACCTGTCGCTATAGAGTCCAATACTTGATGCCCATCGTGATGATTGGTCTCATCTATAGTCGATCCGACGGCGATCCGACTTTTGTTGGTACGGCTCGCTCAGTTCGACCGTGTGGCTGCCTGGGCGATCGCGGCGAAGGCGCGTGCGGCTGCCGAGTGATAGGTGCTACTGCGACGCAAGAGTTCCACGGTTCGGGTGGGCAACGCGGGGGTGAGCGCGGTGGGCAGCAGGTCCGGCTGGGCACGCGTGATGGCGTCGGGTAGGACGGTGGCGAGCCGACCTCGGCGAACGAACTCGATCAGTGCGCCGATGGAGTTGGCCTCGACCCCGATGCTCGGCCTGATCTCGCATTGATCGAAGTAGGCGTCGATGTGGGCTCTGGTTGCGAAGTCGCGACTGAGCAGCGCCAGCGGATGGTGTGCGAGTTCCTGAACCGGCAGCGGCTCCGATCGCGCGGCGAGGGGGTGACTCGATCCGACCACCAGGCTGAGATTCTCGGTGCACAACGCGGAGTTCTCGATCCCGGCGGCGTGGGTGCCGGTGAATGCGATACCGAGATCGATGCGGTCGGCGAGCAGGTCCGCCTCGATCCGATCCTGGGTGGTCTCCACGACGGTGAGGGTCACGCCCGGGTGCGCGACATGGAACTGATGCACCAGCGGGCCGATGAGGTAGGCGGTGATGGTCGGCGTCATCGCCACCCGCAGGTGTCCTCGGGACAGGTCCTGCACGTCGTGAATCGCGCGCTCGCCAGCGTCGAGGTCGCGCAGGGCGAGTCGCGCGTGATGCGCGTAGGCCGCGCCGGCTTCGGTGAGGCGTACGGTGCGGCCGGACCGGTCGAGCAGCTCCACTCCTAGCGCCCGCTCGGCCTGCCTGACCTGCTGCGACAAGGTGGGTTGGGAGATGTGCAACGCCTCGGCCGCGCGGGTGAAGTTGCCGTGATCGGCGACCGCCAACAGGTACCGGATGTGGCGCAGCTCCATGATCGTTCCTATAGATGCAATCTATCGTGATGATGGAAAGTAAGTCTTGGACTCTATCGGACGCGCTGGGCATTGTGGAAGTCAGCAACGAGTCAGGAGATCTCAGGTGAACAGGCGTCCCCTCCGAACAGCGCCGCGCTGGACCGCCGTGCACGAGGCGATCGTCTACGGAGACGGATCCGCGCGATACCAGCAGGTCATGACCGCCCTGCTCGACGCCGGCGCCGACCCGTCGATCCGCGACGGAGCCGGCCGCACCGCGCTCGACAACGCGCAGCGCCGGGGGCAGACCGCGATCGTCTCGATTTTGCGTGGCCACGCATGAGCGAAGGAACGGCATGATCAAGAACGAGGAAACCCATCTGCGGCGGGCGATCTCGCTCGCCGAGCACGCCGGTCACGAGGGCAATCGCCCGTTCGGCGCCGTCATCGTCGCGGGCGGAGCGGTGATCGCCGAGGGTCGCAACCAGGTGGCCAGCGCAGGCATCGTCACCGCTCACGCGGAGCTGGTCGCCATTACGGCCGCGATCGAGGCCGGGCACGCCGGGGAGCTGATCGGCGCCACGATCTACGCGAGTGGTGAGCCCTGCCCCATGTGCAGTGCCGCGATCGTCTGGGCCGGGATCACACGCGTCGTCTTCGGCGCCGCCGAGCCGGATTTCACCGCGATCATCGGCGGGCACCCACGATTCACCCTGCGCTGCGCCGAGGTCATCGGGTCCAGCGACACGTCGGTCACCGTCTCCGGCCCGAATCTCGGCGATGCGGCGCTCGCGCCGTTCCAGCGCCACGCAGCGAATCCATGACCGCGCTACCGAGTTCGACTGCGCGCCTTGCGATTCGCACATCCACGCCGACAGCCAGATTGGAATAGAACGTCAACGAGCGCCCACCGTTCATCCACAGCAATCCGAGAACCAATGTCCCATAGGCGATATCACCCGAACAGTCACCAAACCGTAAGGCAGACATTAAGAAGGCGTTTTGAAGCTATGTGTCCGAGGCGGCGGGATAGGGTGAAGATCATTGCGAGGTAGACCATGGAATCGTGGTGGTCGGGTCGGCGTTCGTAGTCGCGGACGCATCGGCGGTGCTCGAGGATCCAGTTGAAGGTTCTTTCCACAACCCAACGGCGCGGCAGGACGTGGAAGCCCGACATGTCATCGGTGCGTTTGTGCCATCCGGTCACCCAGTTGCACTCTGACTTGGCGCAGCTCGCTATCGACGCTAGGGGGTTCACCCGCGACGGATGTCAGTGTGCCGATTGTCGTGTGAAATATCGGCTGTATCCCGCGAACATGGATCGATAGATGTCCGCGAACCAGGCTGCCGCAGCCGAACTGGCATCCGGTTGTGTCGCGTCGAATGTCGATGCGATGTGTACCACACAACCTCCGTCGGCTAGATCGTCGACATACGTGGTGGCGACATATCCTACGACGTGCTGATTGTCAGCCTTGATGTAGTGGATTCGCCGTGTTTCGTCGTTCTGGTAGAAGATCGTTTCCTCGACGACTCCACCATCGCTCAACACCATTCGCCGGGTACGGGGTACCGATCCCGGTGCGCCGACCAACTCGCAACTGATCAGTTGAGGGCCTTGGAGTCCACCTTCTTCGGCAGGCAGCCACCAGCGCGACATACCGGCCCAATCGCAGATCAGCTCCCAGACTTGCTGCGCGGGCGCGGATATCTCTATCGAGTCGTGTAGTGCTACCCGGCCGCTTCCGCGGTGGTCGGGTGAGCCGTCGATTTCCATCAGTGGATTACTTCCTCGAATTCGAAGATCATGCTGCGAAGCATGTCGGGCTTGGTCAGGTTCTCCACGTCGCGCGCGGCCGCCTCACCCTCGGGCGAGGCGAATGCCGCTTTCAGGGCTGCCATGTCGTCCCATTCCAAGGACGAGACCCAGAAGTACGGCTCACCACGACCCGGTGTCGGAGAGTGACCGAAGGCGAACCGGCGCAGTCCAGGCAGCACCTTGATCAGCGGAATGTGCGACTCGCAGTAGTGCCGCTCGAAGGCATCGGGGTCCTCGGGTGTTGCGTACAGCACGAGGTAGCGGACCATGTCTCGTTCATCCTTTTCGGTTGTGGATCGGTCTCAAACGCTCTCGATGGGCAGGGTTCGGGGCATGCCGAACCGAGGGAACAGGCCGGTGTCGAGGAAGGCGGTGAGTTGAGCGATTCGGGTGCCATCCAGCGTCAGCACCGTGATCCCATGTGCGTGGGCTATGCCTGCGTGGTGATCTCGCAGATAACGCGCGAATGCCGGCTGGCCGTTGGCTCGGGTGGGTATGAGCCGGAATCGCCGTGTGCCGTGCGCGAAGCCCCACTCGGTGAAGAAACCCGCGATGGCGTCACAGCCCTGGTATTCCTGTGTCAAAGGCGGCATCGAGAATATCGCGTCGTCGGTGAGCAGCTCGACCATCGCTGGTACATCACAACGCTCGAACGCGGCGACAAAGGCGTCGACGACGCGCCGCTCGGCAACAGAATTCGGCAGCACCGGGCGCTGGGGTGCCCGCTGCCGGGTCGAGAGTGCCTGTCGGGCTCGTTTCAGTCCACTGGCCACCGCGTCCGACGTCGTGTCAAGCAGGCCCGCGACCTCGTCTCCTCGGTATCCGAGCACATCGCGCAGTACAAGGACGGCCCGTTGGCGAGGCGGCAGCGTTTGCACCGCAGCCACGAACGCCAACGACACGGCTTCACGGCTCTCCAGTAGCGCCTCCGGGCCGGGCTGCGCATCAAATCCCTCCGCCGCGTCCGGGTAGGGCTCCAGCCACGGCACCTCGCACAGCCGGCCCGTCTCGGGAAGCTCGTTCGACGAAGTCGCGGTGACCTCTTGCGCGCGGCGGCTGTGATCGCGCAGGGCGTTCAGGCACCGATTGGTGGCGATCTTGTAGAGCCAGGTACGCAGCGAGGAACTCCCCGCGAAACGGTCCATTCCCCGCCACGCCGCCAACAGCGTCTCCTGAACGAGGTCTTCGGCTTCGGCAACCGAACCGACCAGGCGATAGCAGTGCACCTGCAGTTCTTGCCGGTATGGCCCGGTCAATTCACCGAATGCCTGCCCATCGCCCTGCCGCGCTTGCGTCAGCAAGAAGTCGTCCATCATCCCGTCCTTACGATGATCGGGCCTATTCATCTCCCACTTGTATAGACACCAACTACCCAGAAAACGGGGCGCGCCGATCTCGCACCGCACTGCCTCGTCCGGCAGCGCCGGGTGCTGCGGGTAGGTGGCGGCTTCGATGCTCTCCGGGCGACGACTCGCGACGAGGCGAATTCCGGCTTCCTACTCAACGGACCCGACGCCGGGCGGCCGGGTTGTTGTCGGCGTGGAAGCGCCGCAGCCCTTCGTCGGGCACCTGCGCGTTCTCAACCAGGCTGCGCACCGACCGCTGCCCGGACAGCTCCGCCAGCACCGGCGTGGGGCAGCCGCGAAGTCCGCAGTTGGTGCAACGTATGCGGGCCGTCGTCGTAGTGCTCGGTGCGCCGGGTGTCTGGTCGAGTGGACCAAAAAGGTTCTCGCACTGACGATTCAGGTGATCAAACGCACCGATGACATGTCGGGCTTCCACGTCCTGCCGCGACTGTTCTACCAGTCGGGCACGGAGTCACCGGCGCTAACATGTATGCCGAGGTGTCGACTCTTGCTTCGCACCTACGACTTGTCTTGGCGTGGACGAGATGCAGCGGGACTCTGCGTTCCGCGCGGGTCGGGCAGCCGGTTGTCGTTCCGTCGACGGCCCCGGATGCCGAAAGCGTCGCTGTCGCACCGGAATCAATGGTTCCTGCCTCGCCCACGACGCATCGCTCACCACCTCATCAACCACAGCAAGAATCTCAAAGATATTGCGCGGCAAGCCAAACCGACACGCCATTCATTCTGAACCGAGTTCTGAGCACAGTGCACACCATTAATCTGCCACGGCGCAAAGCGCTCGGGCAGATCCCGCCACGGGCGGCTGATGCGCAACCGATACAGCATCCCGTTCACCACCAGGCGATTGTGGTGAAGTTGACAACAGCATCATCCAAGTTGCACCGCGGCAGCTAGCTCGAACCACTGGGCCGACGCGCACAGGCGTCGGCTGGTCAGCGCAGCAGGGACCGCGCGGTCGGCGCCAAACGCAATTGCTGCACCGGCTCCGACAGTCGCTTCAACAGCTCTGGCCGCACTTGTTCCACCCACACTCGCGAGCGAGCGAGCACATCGAGGTGCTCATCGAGCCGGTCCGCATTCTCGAACAACGCGAATGAAACGAACACGGTCTCGGCGCGAACCGGAAGCATCGCGAAGGTATTCGGCGCTGGCTCGGTGACGTAGCTGCCGATCAGTGCTGCCCCGGTGGCGGCAAGAACGGGCTGCACTTGGCTATTGAAGAATTCGGCGAACTCGCCGGTCGCAATGTCGGGTTTGTAAATCGTGGCCAGGACACGCGATTGCGGCAACAGCGTCGCTTCCACCCCTGGGCGATCGGCAGGGAGCGAGAATTCGGAGGTCGACGTCGCCGGACGCAGTAGCAGCGCGTTCGTCGTATCGACCATCGTGGCGCGGGCGGCCGCGGCGTGCTCTTGCCAGGCAGCTCCATCGATATAGAAGGCCGTCAAACCCGCAGTGCGGGCGGTCATGTCACGGAAGGCACGTATCCAGACGAAGCGGTCCGGATCATCCTCATCGCGGAACTGGGCAATTACGCGAATACCCACGGCCTCTTGGGTTTCCACGAACTCTCGATCGAACAGGTCGATGAGCACATCACGGCTGCCTGGTCGCAGCGTGTACTGCCTGAACTCGACGACCGGCCAGTGGTTTTGGGTCACCATTCCCACAATGCCACTGTCGATACGCGCATCGCGAGCGGTTGGCCGGCCCCGGGGAATCGAACCCCTGTGGTGCACCCTTTCTACCTGCGGCAACGATTGTCGCACCGCTCTGTCCTGCAGTTACTCGGGACTGGTGCACCTCGGCACCTGCGGCGTAGGGAAATGCCGAAGAGCGAGTGTTCGCATGGTGGTGTCAGTGCAGTTGCGAGCCGACATCAGTCCGGCATGTCCACCGCCGCCGTGCAGCGCCGGTGCTGTGTCCGGTAACTCGATTGCCAGACGAGCCGCGCGCAGGGCACAGGGGTGGTGTGATGTCTAGCGCGCAAGTCGGGGGACAGGCAACTGGGGTGAACGACAATTCCGCCCACCCCGTTGCGAGAATCAATCTAGTGGGGCCAGCACCTGGGAGCAGTGCTGTCCATCCAACAATCCGAGCTTCCTGTGGGTACCAGCAGTGGGCCGAACAACCCTAAAGCCATCGATATGAACAACATGGCTTCAAACCTTTCGTAATGTGAACAGAACCTGGACGGTAGTCCGCCGCCGCGTCGGTGTGCAGCCCCAACTCCCAGGGGCGCCGTTTCGCGGCCTCAGGTACTGCCGACGAGGCCGCGACTTCCCAAGGAAGGTGCGAAGATTCGCGGCCAGGGGGAGAGAACAATGCCAGGCGTCGTCACCGGCACGGAGAGAATGCGTTCCGACTCGGTCGGCGTCGATTCGACGTGAGACCGTTCAGAATCAGTGCGCCGCTCCGTCTTCATTCACATGAAGCTCACCGTTCAGACGTTCCTGACCCTCGACGGCGTGATGCAGGCCCCCCGACGGACCTGAGGAAGATCTCAACGGCGCCTTCACCCACGGCGGCTGACAAGCCCCGTTCCCGGACCAGGCCGTCGGCGAGTTCGTCACCGCGCTCAACAGCCACGCCAGCGCGTTTCTGTTCGGTCGCAGAACGTTCGAAATCTTCCGCAGCTAGCTAGTCGGGTTTCAGCCAGATACCGTCGGGATTCAAAATAGGGGCCTTTCGTGGACGACGTCCACGAAACGTGCCGCCGATCGCTGCCCACTGCTACGGTCGTGCCATGTTCGCTCTCGTGGTGAAGTTCGACTTGTTCGACCAGGACGCGGCCGACGCGTTTGACCAACTCGTCGCCGACACCGTTCGGCAGATCATCGAACACGAGCCCGGCACGCTGGTCTATGCGACCAACACCGTTGACGGTGAACCGCTCTCGCGGATCTTCTATGAGGTGTACCGCGACCGCGATGCGTTCGAGGAGCATGAGCGGCAGCCACACACCCGGCGGTTCCTGGACAAGCGCAGCGAATACGTCGCGTCATTCCGCGTCGAGTTCCTGGCCCCGGCCGTCGCGAAGGGCCTACCCGCCTAGAGTCGCTGGGCAATCCCGCACCACATGGCGAACCCGTGCACGCTGTCGACGGCGCGGGCTTCAGCGCGTGCAAGTGCTCGAGCGGTCTCGTGAACCATTGGGTTGTAGCGGGTCTGCGCCGGTGCGATCGACTTCGCAGTGAGCAGCGCGTCGAACGCACGACGACGGTCGCCGTGAAGTAGGTAGGCGCGCGACAGGTCGATGTAGTGGTGGCCTGCACGCTCTTTCGGTGCGTCGGCGGGGAGTACCAGAGCGCGGGCGCGGTTGAGTGCCTCGGTGCCGTCCATCGCTTCGACTGCCAGCGCGACCGACCAGATGCCGACGTTCGTCGGGCCGAAGCTGAGGACCTGGTCGCGGTCGTCGCCGAGTCGCTCGGCAGTGGCTCGAGCCTCGGAGAGATGCTCGTCCGCCAGGCTACGGCGGCCAGATCGTGACGCAGCCAGACCGGATTGCAGGTGCAGCCCACCCCACGCGATCAGGTCGTCACGGCGGCCGACGCCGAGCCGAGGCTCGATATCGCCGCGGCATCGCTCGAGGAAGCTGAGCGCAGCCGTCCAGTCGCCGCCAGAAGTGAGCAGCGCTGCGCGCTGAAACTGGGCTGTTGCCTTCCAGAGCGGGTTGTCAGCTTCGGCGGCGGCCCATGCGATTCGATCTACGGCGAGCGCGGCGAGGTCGGAGTAGCCGAGCTTGTGCGCTAGTGAGTGCGCGGAGTAGTACAGCTCGCACAGCATCACTAATGCGCGATTACGGTCGTCGCCGGTCGCGCGGTGCACGGTGGCGCGTAGTTCGCCGAGCAAGCCAGGTAGGTGCTCGCCGAGCTTGTGGAAACTTGCCGCCCGCCGCCAGGTGCACACTTTGTCGACTTCGGCGGCGAGCTGCGGAAGGAGGCGGGGCTCGGCTACAGCGGCGTTGTCGATGTCGTAGGCGGCCAGCTCAGTACGAAGCACGGCGATCGCAGAGCGCACTTCGGTGTCCGGGCCAGGTGCGGGCGCGTACGGTTGCCCGGTCAGGTCGGTCACCGACAGCCGCAAGGCTTTCGACACGGCGCCGAGAAAGGCGGGCGTTGCTGGCGCTCGTCGCTGTTCGACAGAGCGGATGAGCGCCGTCGACACGTTTGCTTTCTCTGCCAGTTCCTTTTGCGTGAGTCCCGCCAGTCGTCGGGCCTCACCGACTCGGGCAGCTACTGCCGCGCGATCTGCGCTCATGGTCACCACCGTTTCATTGAACGCCGTGCCAAGTCCGTAGTGCTAAGAGTACGAAAATCCTTCGCACTTCACAGTCGGAAGCTGCGCCATCGTTCTAGACACGCCGCGTCGCCGAGTCGACCCTCATCCTCGGCGGCGGGGCGAATCAACCGTCTACCTGCCGGGGGTGGCCCTGTGGTCGCATCGTCCGATTCAACACTGCCGCAGCGTGATCCGTTCGTCGGACCGCCCGGTACATACTGCGGCGCACCAGGCGATGTGGTCGAGGTGTTCGCGGAAGCGGTCCGCAAGTGGGCAGATCTACCCGCACCCACAGCCCCAACGGCGAAGCCCTGCCCCCGCTGCACCTATGAGGACGCCGAGCCGGACACCGGCATTTGCCGCTACTGCACGGCCGCCATCGAATGCGCAAGCGGCGCATTGGTTGTCGCGATGAGCGATGCCAACGCCGGAACTGATCGCCCGGCGGGGTGGTTGCAGCGCGACGACGGATCATGGGCGCCTGTCGACGATCACGGGTATGTCGGCCAGACGTTCGCGTTCGAATTGGATGACCACCACGAGATCGACGAGCACGCCGTGATCACGGTCGAGCCGATCTCGATCGACGACACGGAGGTTGACTAGCCGTGTCGACGACCGGACTTGTATGTGGCACGGTCGCCGGGGTTTTGACGTTGGGCGTCGTGCTCTTTTACGTACTGCCGTACCTCGTCGACCGTCCGGTGCACGTCGACGGTGAGCGTCCCAGCGCGGAGATACTCGCGCGCATCGCTCGCGACCAGTGCCACCGTGCGCCGGATCATCCGTACAGCGTCGATGAAGCGCGCCGCGTATTCCGTCAGCGCATCAACTGCGACGCCGACTCATGCGGCGCAAAACATGAGGCTGTCTGGACTTTGATCGACGCGGGGGTGCTGCGGCCCGCCGCATATGTCGAGCGGTAGGGCGCCTCGTTCGAGGCGGTTCTGATCTCTCCCGTGGGGTGCGGGAGTAGTAGGTAATGGAGGGATATCTATGAGATTCAACGCGATTCGGGCATCCATCACGGTTGTCGCTGTCAGCGCCGCACTACTCGGCGGGCAGGCGCTCACCACCACATCGGTCGCGCACGCCGGGCCGTGCTTGCTCGGGCACGTCGACCCAAACAACGACAACAGTGCGTGCAAGGGCAGCGACTCGGCGAACTGGACGGAATCCGAGGCGAATCCAGACGGAAGCCCCACACTGTCGTGTTCCCGGCTCAATAAGGGAGCGGGCGTCAAGACCTGGACCGGTAAAGGCTGGCGGAAATGGAAATGCATGCAGATAACCGAGCTCGGCCAAGAGTATTGGAAATGGTATGAAGTCCTCGGCACCTAGGCAGGAAGATGGGTTGATGAACGATATCCCCCGCACGCCGGAGGTCGATCAGATCCTCGCCGCCGCCGAGCAGCTCGGGCAGCGTGACGGGTACGTGGGCGTCGAGCACCTGTTTCTCGCCATCCTCGGCGACCTCGAAACGGTGCCCACGCGACAGTTGCAACGCATGGGGGTCGATCTCGACGGCATCATCGCGCAGCTGAGGGAAACGATGGATAGCGAGAGTTTCCGAGAGGTCCGCAACCGCGCTCGGTTCCTCGATGGCCGCGAGGTCGAGCACTTCCCGGACGGCCGAGTGGTCACCGAATATCCGGATGGCCGCGTCGTCGAGCACTACGAATAGGGCTGAAACGCCGAACGTGCCCCGCCTCCGTTGATTCGGAGGCGGGGCACTGTTGTTCGTCGGACAGACCGACCGAGGCGGACTGGTTTCCGGAATCTGTTTCTGCTAAAAATCTGCCCTGTCAGGATGAGTCGGCACGCGACGACTCCTGTCCGGGGGAGCCGCCCTGTCGGGGCCTGTCAGGTCGCATCCCATCCAGTTTCCAGGGGAGAAATTGACGTACCAGCATCCGGCCGAGCCCCATGGCCAACCGCCCCGCCCAATGCCGCAGAGGCATACGCCGAAGAAACCCCAGCAACCGAACCGCGTGGATCATCGGCGGCTCAGTCGTTGCGCTGTTCGCGATGCTCTTGGTAACCGGCACCGTGACCGGCAAGGGCGACGACAAGGCAGAAGCCGCACCCGCGATGGCGTTGGACTGCGTGCCCGGCGTGTGGCAGGGCCGGATAGTTATGCGGGCGACGTGGGACACCGGGACCGATGAGGGCCGAAACGAGACCATACCCACCTTCATCCAGTGCTAGGTTGGCCCCCGATGAAGCTGCTCCATATCAGCAGCGGCCTGACCACGTGGCAGGGCCGCTGGTTTAGGCTGCGTCACAATCTGTACTTCCGGTTTAGGCGTGTCTCCCGTGAGCCCGGCTACACCGGTGAGAACCAGTGGAATCCTCATCGTGAATACGGCTGGTGGGTCATCCGTCCGGCCAGTGGATGGCGTCGGATCCGCTGGATAACCCCGGCCCTGCACTACACGCGCGCCATCCCCGCTGATGACATGTACGCCGTCGGCAGTTGGATGCTGGAGAAGCTGGAGAAGTAAGGCCGGTAATCCGGATATAGCGTCCAGGGTCCGGTTGCGCCCCGCCTCCGAATCAACAGAGGCGGGGCTGTGTCCAGTGCCAGCCGACCCGGCACCGTCTCCGGCCCGAATCTCGGCGATGCGCCGCTCGCTCCGTTCCGACGCCACTGGACACCGCCACGGCTACTCCCCGGCTCACCGACGGGCCGGGGAGTTGGCCGCCTCTCGTCAAAGCCATATCGTCGTCTACCGACACAGACCTGCCTGCGCCGCCGATGCTCCGCCTGGTCGGCAGCCGAAGCCGTCCGATCGTATGCAGGCGATGCTCGACTGGTTGACCGTCGGATCCACCTCATGCGTTCTCGCGCTGGGCTTTATCAGTCCAGCCGGGGCCGAACAGCTGACCGTGACCGGGAGGTGTTCTACACCTGTCCGGTCGTCCGCTGGGACCGCGACTTCCAAATCAGCAGTGCGGCTTGTGCGATGAAGAAGATGCCGCCGCCGGTGGCGTAGACGGACAGGACATCCAGAGATGGGGCGGGGCCGATGGCTTGGCTGACGTAGACGGCGCCGACCAGGAAGGATAGGCCGCCGGAGATCAGGGTCGGCCATTGTTTGCCCAGGGTGGGGCCGCGGCGGTAGAGGCCGACGGCCAGTTGAGCCGCACCGGATATCGTTGCCCAGATACCGAATACGGCCAGCACGGCGGCCACACCGCCAATGGTTCCGGCAATGCCGAGGGCGATGGCGACCAGGGTGCTCAATGCGCCGTTGAGGGCGGTCACGCGGCGTTCGGAGCCGTCCGGCACCGCGAGGTAATCGATGGCGGAGGACACCGCATCGATGAGGGGGTAGGCGATCAGGAGGGTGAGCGCGACGGCGTTCAGGGGGTCGTGGGCCGCGGCGAAGGCGATAGCCCACACTATCGCCAGGAAGCCGCGGACCAGATACAGGCGGATCATCGACGAACGTTCGGACGTCGAAACAGGCTGGACCGCAGTGGTGTTCATGAAAACTCTTCCATTCGATCGGTGTGAATGAACAAAGGCAGTGGAATCGCTAGCCGATGAGATCCCGTACGGTGGGTCCCCGCCCGTGCAGTACCGCGAGCTCGGCCCAGCTCCACAGCGCCGCCGTACCCGCGAAAACCGTTGCCACACTGCGCTGCTCGCCCCATCGGAACGCGCGAAACGGGAACATATCGATCACTCCTTGGATGCGAAGACGAATTCCCGGACCGCGGAGTCGAAGCGCTGGGGTTCCTCCAGATGCCCCATGTGCCCGCTGTGTTCCAGCACGACCAGGCGCGAATCGGGAATCAATTCGTGCAGTTCCCGTCCCCAGCGCGGCCCGCAGATGACATCGTGGCGGCCCACGATGACCAAGGCCGGGACGGTCAGGTTCGGCAGATCGGCGCGGTCATCGATGAGATCGGGAGACAGGTCCGCGTCCAGTCCCGAGATATAGCTCGCCCGCAGGCCGGCCCGGAAGCGAGCCCACCGCTGTTCATTTCCCCAGTAGTCGGCGAAGTAGGACGGCAGGATTCCGCGCGCGACGGAGAGGGTCTGTTCGTCGCTCGAAATATCCTGCATGGCAGCGAATGCCGCGAGTACCTCATCCAGTTCGGGCCGGTCCGCGTGCGCGGCGGCGAACTCCTGGATTCGGCGCGTGGCTTCGGTCCCGTGCTCGGGGCCGGTGACCGGTGCGCCCTCGTACAGGACCACGCCCGCGAGCCCGGTCGGTCGGTGCAGTGCGTGATAGGCGGCGACGAACGCCCCGTGCGAGTGGCCGAGCAGATACACCTCGGGCACGCCCAGGTGGTCGATCAGCCGTTGCAGGGCGCGGCTGTAGCGCTCCCGGATGTAGCCGTGCGGATGGGTGGGCAGGCGACCGGATTCGCCGGTGCCGAGCGCTTCGACGTACACCATGGTCAGGTGTTCCTCCAGGGCGGGCATGCGCAGGTAGTCCCAGAAGATCCCGGGTCCGCCGGGGTGCGCGAGGCATACCGGTCCACTGCCGTGCACGTGGTACCGCTGTGCGATGCCATCGGAGTCGAAGGTGTGGGTGCCGGGCGCGAGGGTCTCGCGGATCGAAGGCGGTGTGGACATCACGCCGCCCGCAGCGGGCCGATGAACGACTTGCGCAGCGCGGACGGTCCGACCAGGGGCAGCAGTGCCGCCAGGATCTTGCCCTTGAACGCCTGCGGGGTCCGGGTCAGTTCGACATCGACGCGGCAGCCGGGCAGATCCGGTGTGATTCGGAAGACCCAGCCACCGCCCGCGCCGAAGAGCTTGGAATCCAGGGTGGTGACGGTGACGGTGTCACCGGCCGGATCCCAGTCGTAGCGGGCGCGTTCCCAGGCGGCGGCGGTGCCCTCGGTGACCTCGGCCCAGGTGTCGCCACGATCGTGGACGACGAAGTGTTCGGCGTCGATGCTCGGCCACACCTCGGCACGGGTGGGCCCGAAGTCGGTGAGCACGTGCATGACCTCGGCGGGAGACAGCGTGGACATCAGGTGAAAACGGACGGTAGCCATGGAAATACCTTCGCCGCCGACGGCATGGCGCCGAATCAGTCAGTTGACGCTGTCTTGACGTAATCCTGTTTCGGTAGGGTCGCGACCGGTCCCGTATGCCATAGCGGGTCCGGGAGGAGAGCGCCACACATGCCGATGTTCGGACGAGATGCCGAGCTGAAAGACCTGTCCGCCCTCGTGGACGGCCCCGGCGACCAGAGCGGCATCCTGATCGAAGGCGAACCCGGGATCGGGAAGTCGACGCTCGTCGAGCAGACTGCCGCCGCCGCGGCCATCGCGGGGCTGCGGGTGCTGCGAACCGCCGGAGTGGAAGCCGAACGCAATCTCGTCTTCGCCGGACTGCATCGACTCCTGTACCCGCTGCGCCGCGAGTTCGACGCCCTGCCGCCGCGTCAGTTCGACGCGCTGGCGACCGCCTTGGGCATGTCGGATGCCACCGACGAGCCGAGCATCCACCTGGTCGGGCTCGCCGCCCTGACCCTGCTCGCCGATACGGCGGCCGACCGAGCGGTACTGGTTGTCGCCGAGGATGTGCACTGGCTCGATCTCGCCAGCGCCGAGGTGCTCGCCTTCGTCGCACGCCGCATCGACTCCGAACCCGTTGCCATGCTCGCTACCCTGCGTGACGGCACGACCTCACCGCTGCGCGATGCCGGACTGACCGTCATGTGTATCGGTCCGCTGCCCGATGACGACGCGAACGAGCTACTCGACAGCACCGCACCGGAGCTGCCCGCTCAGGTCCGCCACCGGGTGCTCGCCGAGGCTCACGGCAACCCGCTGGCGCTGACCGAACTGCCGATGGCCGTAGCGGATCTCACCGACACCGCCCTGGCGCTGCCTTTGACCGAACGTCTCGAACAGGCCTTCTCAGCGCGCGGCGCCGCACTGCCCGGGCCGACCCGGTCCGCGTTGCTCGTCGCGGCCCTCAACGACGGCGACTCGGCCGCCGAAACACTCACTGCCGCAGGGATCCTCCTGCAATCCGCGGTGACATCCGAGGTGCTCGCGCCCGCCGTGGCGGCCCGGTTGATCAGCGTCGGTTCCGGCACGGTGACTTTCCGCCATCCGCTGGTTCGGTCGGCCCTCGCGGCGGCGGCGACCGCCGCGGAACGCCGCCGCGCTCACCTGGCACTCGCCGAAACACTCGATGACTTGCCGGAACGCCAGGTGTGGCATCGTGCGGCGGGTGCCGCTGGCGCCGACGAAGACGTGGCCGCGGCCCTCGAGGGCGCCGCCGAACGATCCCGGCACCGCGGCGGCACGGTCGCGGCGCTGGAACGCGCCGCGGCCCTGAGCGTCACCCCCGGTCGACGCGCGGATCGCCTGCTGCGCGCGGCCGAACTGGCCGTCGACTCCGGTCACCGGGACACAGCCGAACGGCTGGTCGGCGCCGCGCGCACGCTCCCCCTCACGGCGGAGCAGGAGGCGACCGCGAAGTGGGTGCTCAGCGGGTTCGAGGACGGAATGCGCGACAATCCTTCGCACATCGGTGAACTGGCCGCGCTCGCGACCTCCGTCGCTGCCGATGGGTTTCCGGATGCCGCGCTGCGGATCCTGTGGGGTGCGGCAGCGCGATGCTTCTGGTCCGAACCCGGGCCCGATATCCGGCGCGCGGTACTCGCGGTCGCCGACACCGTCGGCATTCCCGAAGGTGATCCGCGCAAGCTCGCGATCGACTCGATCGTGGCCCCGTTCGAGCGCGGAGAACAGGTCCTCGGCCACCTGCGTGTGCTGGCCGCGACCACGGGGCGCGATACAGAGACCGATCACTTTCTCAGCAGCGCGGCCTATCAGGTCGGCGCTTTCGACCTCGCGGCACACTTCGCCGGTGCGGCCGCACCCGGATTCCGTTCCGCCGGGCAGCTGGGGCTGCTGACCCGGGCACTCGCGATCCAGGCCTGGAGCCTGGCCCGGGTCGGTGACCTCGCCGCCGCCGCGCCCATCGCAGCCGAGGCCGTGGCCTTCGCCCGGGAAACCGGGCAGCCTTTCATGCATGCGACCGTCACCACGGTGCAGGCCGAAATTGCGGCTCTGCGTGGGGACTACCCGCAGGCCGCGGCGCTCACGGCCGACGCCGAACGGACCGGACTGGCCGCCGGCGCGCGCCCAGTGCTGGCCACCGTGCAGCTCACTCGGGCGCTCATCGCGCTCGGCGAGGGCCGATTCGATGACGCCTACGCCGACCTGGCCCGCATCCACAATCCGCGCGACCCATCGCATTCACCGGCGTTGTGCGCATATTTCCTCTCCGAACTCGCCGAGGCCGCGGTCCGCGCGGGGCGAACCGACGCCATGGCGGACCTGCTGCGCGAACTGGAGCCGACGGCCGCGTCCACGCCATCGCCCGCTCTGCACATCGGAATGCGTTACGCCCGAGCGGTTCTCGCCGGTGACAAGGCCGGGGAGCTGTTCGCCACCGCACTGGCGGCGGATCTCACCGGCTGGCCCGCCGAACGCGGCCGCCTGCACCTGGCCTACGGCGAATGGCTGCGGCGACAGCGCCGGGTCGTGGAATCCCGCACCCATTTGCGCATGGCCCGAGAGATTTTCGACGCCCTCGGCTTCGCCGCGTGGAGCGAACGGGCCCGCCTGGAGCTGCGTAGCGCGGGAGAATCCAGCCCGAATCGCGACCCGGACGCCCGGGAACGGCTCACCCCGCACGAGCTGAGCATCGCGCAACTGGCGGCACAGGGGCTGACCAATCGGGAGATCGGGCAACGGCTCTACCTGTCGCACCGGACCGTCAGCACCCACCTGCACCGCATCTTCCCGAAGCTCGGCATCAGTTCACGCGGGGACCTCGCGGCACTGCTGCCCGCCTCGGACGAAACGGCCGATTGATCGACCGGTCGCCGGTGCGACCGATCGACACCGATTACGTCATCCGACGCACGCGGCGGCGCCGGTGCGCTGCCTAGCGTCGATGGCATGAACATCAACCGACGACGACTTTTCAGTGGAGTGCTGGCGGCGGTCCTGGCCGCGGGTACCCTCAGCGCCTGCGCCACGGACTCCTCCACCACGCCCGCGACCGCCACGCCAGGCTCGGCCCTGCGGGCGGGATCGGGAGCCAACACCAGCCTGGGCCCCATCAAGAAGATCGACGCCGGTGTCCTCTCCGTCGCCTACGCCGAATTCGGGCCCGCCACCGGGCAACCCGTGATCCTGCTGCACGGCTGGCCCTACGACGCGTACAGCTACGCCGATGTCGGCCCGCTGCTGGCCGCGGCCGGATACCGGGTGCTCGTCCCGTTCCTGCGCGGCTACGGTGAGACCACCTTCCTGTCCGCGCAGACCGTGCGCAACGGACAGCAGTCGGCCATCGCGCGCGACATCATCGACTTCATGGACGCCCTGCACATCGACAAGGCCGTCCTCGGCGGATTCGACTGGGGCGCACGCACGGTCGACATCATTGCCGCACTGTGGCCGCAACGCGTCAAGGCAATGGTCGCGGTGAGCGGATACATCATCACCCAGCAGGCCGCACAGCAGCAGCCGCTGGCACCCGAAGCCGAACTCGGCTGGTGGTATCAGTACTACTTCGCCACCGAACGCGGCCGCCTCGGCTACAACCGTAACCGACACGATTTCAACAAGCTCATCTGGCAGCGTGCCTCCCCAGCATGGAATTTCGACGACGCCACCTACGACCGCAGCGCAACCGCCTTCGACAATCCCGACCACGTCGACATCGTCATCTCCAACTACCGGTGGCGGCTGAGCCTGGCACCGGGCGAACCGCAATACGACGCCTACGAACAGCAACTCGCCACCGGACCGGCCATCACCGTGCCCGCCATCACCATCGGCAGCGACTTCGACGGCGCGGCCAAGGACGGAAAACCCTACGCCGCCAAGTACACCGGCAAACATGAGCACCGCATCCTCGACGGCATCGGGCATAACGTCCCGCAGGAAGCGCCGCACCCGTTCGCCCAGGCGATCATCGACGCCGACCGTCTGTGAGGGCGCGAAACCCCTTGCCGTGCAGTCGATATCCGGCTCCGGGCACTGCGTGTGCCCGGAGCCGGACGCGGTTACAGGGCGGCGCGCTGCTGGATGCGGCCGCTGCGTTCGAGCTCCACGACGGTGTCGATCCCGATCCTGCGCAGGAACGAGTAGTCGTGGCTGACCACCAGGATCGCGCCACGATAGTCGGCGAGAGCTTCGACCAGTTGCTCGACACTGGCGATGTCGAGGTTGTTGGTCGGCTCGTCCAGAATCAGCAGCTGTGCCGGTGGATCGCCGAATAACAAGCGCGCCAGCGATACTCGAAAGCGTTCACCGCCCGACAGCGTCGAGACGGGCCGTTCCACACTGCTGCCGCGGAGCAGCAAGCGGGCCAACCGATTGCGGATCGTGGCGGGCGCGGTGGCGGTGGCCACCGCGTGGACGTTGTCGAGCGCGCTGGCTTGCTCGTCCAGGCTGTCCAGACGTTGCGGCAGATATCCCACCCGATCGGTGAGCAGGGTGCCGCGTTCCGGGTGGCGGCCCGCGAGCAGGTTCTCGATCAGCGTCGACTTGCCCGCACCATTGGGGCCGATCAGGGCGACGCGTTCCGGGCCCTGAATGACGACGCGCCGGTCACCGTCGCTCAGTTCCGCAATGCGACGATTGCGCGGCACATCCGGATCGGGCAGTTCGAGATGGATGTGTTCGTCGCGGCGGACCCGAGCGGACGTGGCATCCACGATGTCCTGGGCCGCACGGATTTTCGCATCGAGAGTGGTGCGCATCGCCCCGGCCGACCCTTGCGCCCTGCTGGCCCGGTTGCCCGCGAGAATCCGCGGAATTCCCCCGTCCCGCTGTGTCGCGCGGGCGGTGCGCTCACGTCTGGCGAGCTTGGTCTCGGCCTCGATCCGCTGCCGCTGCTCGACCTTCAACGCCTGTTCAGCGGTCCGAGCCGCCTGTAGGGCCGCCGCCTGCTCCTGTTCGACGTACTGTTTCCAGGCGCTGTAGGGCCCGCCGAACACCTCCAGCGCCGCGCTACGCAATTCCGCGGTGGCATCCATCCGCTCGAGCAATTCGAGATCATGACTCACCACGACGAGGGTGCCCGGCCACGAATCCACGAATTCGGCCAGCTTGGCTCGGGTTTCGCGGTCGAGGTTATTGGTCGGCTCGTCGAGCAGGGTGATCGGGGTGCGCTGGATCCGCAGTCCCGTGATCGCGACGAGCACGGCTTCACCACCCGAGATCTCCCCTACCTTGCGGTTCAGATCGCCGGCGCTGAAACCGATTTCGTGTAGCGCCTCGTCAGCGCGGGATTCGATGTCCCAGTCGTCATCGATCGTCTCGAAGTGCTCGTCCGCGGTTTCGCCGGACTCGATCGCGTGTAGGGCTGCGAGTTTGCCTGCGATACCGAGTAATTGCGCGATGGTGGCCTCGCGGCCGAGGGTGAGGGTCTGCGGGAGGTAACCCACCGCACCGCTGGTTTCGATGCGCCCGGACGTCGGCATCAGGATTCCGGCGATCAGCCGCAACAGCGTCGATTTCCCGGCGCCGTTGCGGCCGACCAAACCGGTGCGCCCGGTGGTCAGCGTTGCGTTGAGCCCGGATACCGCGACGGTGCCGTCGGGCCATTCGAAGGACAGATTCTGCAAGGTGATCGCAGCGGACATGGGGGTGGACATGGGTCGTCGACTCTTTCCTGCTCGCGAACGAGCGGCCGCAAGTTTCACGCCGTGGTCGAGGTGACCGTCGGCGCGCATGATTTCGGAACTTTGCGGAGGCAGGCGAAGGCGAGAATGTCTCGGGCCGTTCGAAGACACCGAGGGAGAATGTGCGATGGGAAGCGCCGCCTTCGACTGGGCGGCTAGATTCTGTCGACTTCCTCGATGAGCACGTGACTACCCTACCAGCGGTGTCAGATAGTGATGGTCTGGTATTCGGTGTACTGGCCCAGACCCACAGCCCCGTATTCGCGACCGATCCCACTGGCCTTGAAGCCCCCGAAGGGACCGTCGAATCCGATCGGTGCACCGTTGACGGTGACCGTACCGGTCCGGATTCGGCGGGCGACGGCCACAGCCGCGTCCTCGTCCGCCGACCACACACCACCGGAGAGCCCGTAGTCGGAGTCGTTGGCGATGCGGATCGCATCGTCGATGTCGTCGTAGGCGAGAACGACCAGGACCGGGCCGAAGATCTCCTCCCGCGCGATGCGCATGGTCGGCGTCACATCGGCGAACACCGTTGGCGTGACATAGAAGCCGTCCCGCAGACCGGGTGGAAGCTGCGGGCCGCCGCAGACCAGGCGCGCGCCTTCGCCGATACCGACCTCGATATAGTCGCGGACCCGCTGTTGCTGATCGCCGCGGACCATGGGGCCGATGAAGGTGGCCGGGTCGCGTGGATCACCGACCGGCAAGGACTCGACCAGCGTTGCCAGCGCCGCGACGACCTCCTCATAGCGGGAGCGCGGGGCGAGGATCCGCGTGTGGGCGATGCAGGACTCTCCGTTGTTCAGTAGGGAACCGAACTTCAGGCCATTCATCACCGCCGTCAGATCGGCATCGGGCAGGATCACCACCGCCGATTTGCCGCCAAGTTCGAGACCGACCCGTTTGAGCTGCTCGCCCGCGATGGACGCGATCCGGCGACCGGCCCTGGTCGAGCCGGTGAACGCGATCTTGTCCACCAGTGGATGCGATATCAGGTACTCGCTCGTTTCCCGTTCGGCGGGCAGCACACTGATCACTCCGTCCGGCAGGCCGATGCGATCCACCAGCTCGGCCAGCAGGCCCATGCTCAGTGAGTTCTCCGGAGATACCTTCAGCACCACCGAGTTTCCGGCGAGCAGGGCGGGCAGGATCTTCGATGTCGCTGAGGAGAAGGGCGAGTTCCACGGGATCACCGCAGCCACCACGCCGACCGGTTCGCGCCGCACCACGCTGCGCACGCGCGCATCCGGGTCCGACGAGGTGAGCGTGCGCTCCCAGTCGAAATTCTCGGCGGCTGCGAGGTAGGCATTCGCCTGCCGGGTCAGACCGGCCTGACCGGCCTTGGTGAACCATGCGGCGGAACCGTTTTCGGCGGTAATGAGCTCGGCGATCCGGTCGGCCTGTGCCTCGCGCAGCTCATTGAACCGTCGCAGCACGGCGATTCGCTCGGCGGGCGGGGTGTCGCGCCACACGTGGCCTTCGAAAGCCGCGTGCGCCGCCACCACCGCCCGATCCACATCGGGAGGTTGCGCCTGCGCCGCCCGGCCGATGAGCGATCGATCGTGCGGAGACAGGATCTCCAGCAGTGCCGGTTCGCTGGGTTCGGTCCACGAACCGCCGATGTAGAGCCGGTCGTAGGTGATCATCTGTTTTCTCCTGGGGTTGGCGAATTGTGTTGGTCGCGATAGGTTTCCAGCAGCCGCAACCAGACTTCGCCGATGGTGGGGAACGCTGGCACCGCATGCCAGAGGCGGTCGATCCGGACCTCCCCGGTGATGGCGATGGTGGCCGAGTGCAGCAGTTCGGCGACGCCAGGTCCGGCGAAGGTGGCGCCGACGATCACTCGGCGCTCCGGGTCGATGAGGACCCGAGCGTGTCCTCGATAGCCCGGATCGTGCTGGATCGCGCCCGCGACCCTTCCGATGTCGTAATCGATAACGTCCACCACCCGCCCGGCGCGGGCGGCATCCTCGGTGGTCAGGCCGACCGCTGCGATCTCCGGATCGGTGAACACCACCTGCGGCACTGCCTCGAGGTCGGCGGTCCCGGTGTGCGGGCCCCATCTCCCGGTGTCCAACGTGAGCCCGCGTGCCCGGGCGGCAATGACCGCCCCGGCGATTCGGGCCTGGTATTTGCCCTGATGGGTGAACAGCGCACGGTGATTGACGTCGCCGACCGCGTACAGCCACTGGCCCTCGACCGCGGTCACAGTGAAGGTGTCGTCGGTGATCAGCCACTGGCCGGGTGTCAGGCCGACGGTGTCGATGCCGAGATCCTCGGTGCGAGGTGCGCGTCCGGTCGCCAGCAGCAGTTCGTCGGCGACCAGCCGCGTGCCGTCGGCGAGGGTGAGGTGGATGCCGTCATCGGGTCCACCCGCCCGTTCGGCCGCGGTGATGGTCGTGCCGAACCGCAGCTCTACACCGGCCTCCCGGAGCCGCTCGGCGACCAGGTTCGCGGCGAATGCCTCCATGCGGCCCAGCAGCCGGGACTCGCGGGCGATGAGGGTGACCCGCGCACCGAGCGCTTGCCAGGCGGTGGCCATTTCGACGGCGACCACCCCGGCTCCGAGAATCGCGAGCCGGTCGGGTACTTCCCGGGCACCGGTGGCTTCGCGACTTGTCCACGGCCGCACCGCATCCAGGCCCGGCAGCGGCGGCAGGGCCGCGGACGTGCCGGTGCACACAGCCACCGCGCGCCGAGCGGCGAGCCGCACGATGCCGCCCTCGGGCGTGTGCACGGTCACCTGCCGCGGTCCATCGAGTCGGCCATGGCCACGAATGAGGTCGACCCGCACGGAGTCGAGCCAGTTGACCTGGTCCCGGTCGTTCCAGCCGGCCGCCATGCGGTCACGGTGTTTCAGCACCGCGGACACGTCCAGGCGGCCGGTGACCGCGCTACCGACTCCCGGAAAGCGTACGGCCTCGCCGTAGAGCAGGGCGGGGCGCAGCAGGGCCTTGCTGGGTTCACAAGCCCAGTACGAGCATTCGCCGCCGACCAGCTCGGATTCAACGATCACGGTGCTCAATCCGGCGGCGCGGGTGCGGTCGGCGACATTCTCACCGACCGGCCCGGCCCCGATGACCACGACGTCGTAGGTACGAACTTCCTTGTCGGACATGATGTTCCCTTCGATAGACCAGTCATCGGCCGGGTGCGCGCTGCGTGATTTCCTGGAGGAACCAGTCGTTGCCGTCCGGATCTGTGAACGCGGCGAACGATCCGTAGCTGCGCCGCTGCGGATCCACCCCGGGGACCCGGCTTTCGGTTCCGGCATGGTGGAACACACCGGTCGCGTCGCGGAACGGTCCGTCCACGGCGATCCCGCGTTCGGTCAACTCCGCGATGGTCTTCTCGATATCGGTGACGATCAGATGCAGGCCCCGCAGAGATCCGGGCACGGCCGCGGTGACGCCGGTGCCGAAGATGATCGAGCACGCCGAACCGGGCGGGGTGACCTGCACGACGCGATAGCCGTCGTCCACCGGGAAATCGGCATCGAGACGGAAGCCGAGCCGCTCGGTGTAGAAGGCCTTGGCGCGGTCGACGTCGGCGACGGGCAGGACGACGACTTCCAGTTTCATATCCATGATTCGTGTTCTCCTCGAAGGTCTTTCGGGATGATCAGTGGGCGGATTTCACGGCGGCCTGCTCGATTACCTCGGCCACCCGATCGGGATGCGAGACGGCGACCGAGTGCGAGGCCGCCACCTCGGTGACCTGCGCGTGCGCCCGTTCGGCCATGAATCGCTGCGCCGCGACCGGGATATTGAGGTCCTCGGTGGTGATCACGTCCCAGCTGGGCCTATCGGTCCAGGCGGCGACGGTGGCCTTCTCCTGGAGCGCGGCTTGGAGGATCGGGCGCTGGGAGGCGGCGGCCAGGGCGGCGCGGTCGGCGGGGACGTCGGCGGCGAACTGGTCGCGGAACTTGGCCTGCTGGATATACAAATCGGTACCGGTGCTGCCGTCTGGATTGGTGAACGGGACCGGATCGAGCGTGCCGGGCAGGGTGGACCCGGGGAACTTGCCGGTCAGCTCGAGCGCGGTCTCGCCGGGCGCGGGCAGGAACGCCGCCACGTACACCAGCGCCTTGACCTGATCACTGCCGGCCGCGGCGGCGCTGATGACCGATCCGCCGTAGGAGTGCCCGACCAGTACGACGGGTCCGTTGATGTGGCTGATCAACCCGCGCAGGGTGCTGGCGTCGGCAGCGGGCCCGCGCAGCGGATTCGCCGCCGCCACAACCGGATAGTGGTCCTTGCGGAGTTTGTCGATGACGTCGTTCCAGCTCGATCCGTCCGCGAACGCGCCGTGCACCAGGACGATGGTCGGCTTCGGCGCGTCCTCGGTCGGCCCGGCGTGAGTGGTGCTGGCGGTGCACGCGACGGCGAGGCTACCGGCCGCGACTGCGGCCGTGACCGCCGCGATCGCCCGGCCCGCGCGCCAGATCCGGGGGCGTCGAATGTCGACCATGTCATTGTCCCTTCGAGGAGCGGTGAAGCACGTTGTGCGGCTTCCACTCTGGTTCCCGCTCCCCCGCCGCCACATCTGTCAACCGACGCAGACCATGACGTAGTCAGCACCCGACGCACCCGCCGAGCCCCGGCCGGTTACCGTACCGGCACTGCGGCCGAGAGCCGCCGAAGCTGGTCGTCGGAGAGCCGCAGATCCCCCGCGGCGACGTTGTCCGCGAGGTGGGACTGCGAGGTCGTGCCCGGAATCGGCAGCATCACTGGCGATCGGTGCAGCAGCCAGGCCAGCGAGACCTGTGCGGGTGTCGCGCCGACCTCGGCCGCCACCTCGGCCACGGGACCGTCGGCGACGGCGTGCGCACCGGCCCCGATCGGGAACCAGGGAATGAACGCGATGCCCTGTGCCGCAGCGTATTCCACCACGTCCTCGTGACCGCGCTCGCCGATGTTGTACAGGTTCTGCACACTGGCGACCGGAGTGATCGCGGCCGCCTCGCGCAACTGCTCGACACTCACCTCGGAGAGACCGATATGGCGCACCTTGCCCTCGTCGACGAGTTGCTTCAACGCGCCGACCTGATCCGCCAAGGGGAACGCAGGGTCGACGCGATGCAGTTGCAACAGGTCGATGCGGTCGAGTCGCAGTCGGCGCAACGACAATTCGGCCTGCTGACGCAGGTAAGCCGGATGCCCGAGCGGAATCCACTCCGGCGGCGCGGGCCGCACCGCACCAACCTTGGTCGCGATGACGACCTCGTCCCGATACGGTGACAACGCCTCCGCGATCAGCGACTCGTTCTCGCCGAGTCCGTATGAATCAGCGGTGTCGAACAGATCCACCCCGAGCTCCACGGCACGACGCAAAACCGCGATGGCGGCCCGCCGATCATCCGGCGCGTTCCAGATGTGAAACATGGCGTTCGAGAAGCCGGGCACCTGCGGTGCGGTCAATCGCATGGTGCCGTATCCAATTCGACGCACCGCCAGGTCTCCGCCCAGCTGAAATGTCGTTGTCATCGGCTCGATCTCTTTCTCTTCATGAGCTGCGAATCGCGGCCTGCAGTGGCCGCGTCGACGAAGCTAGGTTTCGCGGGCGCGCCGCCGCGAGCGTCGAATGACGTAATCACCGTCGGTGCGGCCGAGTCCGGGGAAGGTGCGATGCAGATGCGAGCCGACCGTGCGGGTCGCAGGCCAGGGCATCGAGTTGGGGTCCCGTCACCGTGGCGGGCTGGTCATCGAGGACACCGATCTGACCCGGGTGATCGCGTCGATCGGCGCAACCTCCCGATGATCACTCTGCTTCAGCTCTAGCCAGCACAGATCAGTTCCAGGGGGCCAGATCAGTGGCGGTAGGTGCCAGCTGCACCCCGAAGGTCCACGATCCGATCATGCCGAAACCGAGCGCCGGTTCAGCCGTCTTGACAATTGACCGCGCCGGATGGTGAATGACAGTGCGCCGGTTCGAGAAAGGGTCCATCGTGCAGCCTGGGGATGACAGTGTGTTGGATGGCTTTGCCCGGCGGGCGGTTTCGCTGGAGGGTGCGGAGAAGACCGTCTACGTGGCCGGGTCCGGTCCGGCGGTGATCCTGATGCCGGAGATGCCCGGCATCAGCCCCGACGTGGTGCGGCTCGCCCGGTGGGTGCGCGATGCCGGATTCACGGTGTACATGCCGTCGCTGTTCGGGGTCGACGGCGCATACCCCACCGTCGAACTCGGGGACCGGATCGCGAGACGGGCCTGTATCAGCAAGGAGTTCCGCGCCTTCGGCGGCGGGGAGACCAGCCCGATCGCGGTGTGGCTGCGAGCATTGGCGCGGGTCGCACACGAAGAGTGCGGCGGTCCGGGTGTCGGCGCGATCGGTATGTGTTTCACGGGCAATTTCGCACTCACGATGACTCTCGAGCCCTCCGTCATCGCCCCGGTCGTCAACCACCCCTCACTCCCCCTGGACAACCCGGCCGCCCTGGAGCTGTCCCCGGACGATGCCTCCGCAATCAAGCGACGCTTCGAACGCGACGACCTGCAAGCGCTCGCCTACCGCTTCGAGGGCGACAAGTGGTGCACCGCCCAACGTTTCGCCGCCTACCGCCAACTCCTCGGCGACCGCTTCGACGGCCGCGTAATCCCGGCCGAGTACGCCAACCAGGAACCGCCCCCGTTCTTCCGCGACACGGTCGAGACCCCGCACAGCGTGGTGACCGCCCACTTCGTGGACGAGGAAGGGCACCCGACGGTGCAGGCTCGGGACGAGATCCTGGCGTACCTGCGCAGCAGGCTCCGCACGTCCTGAGTCGGCTGTGCGCGCCGAGCGATGAGCAGACCGGCGTCAAGGCCGTATCTGCCGAGGTAGATGACAAGATCCGGCGCCCCGTGAGTGACGTAGGTGCGGTCATCTAGGTAGGTGCATGGTGAGTGCGAGCCATTCGGTGATGGCGATGGCGCCGCGCCCCTCGGGACCGAGCGCTCGATCTTCATAGCGGCGTCACCATTGATGGTCACAGTGATGTGGCTGCCCGAACACGGCGGCACGAGTCTGCCCGCCCCCCCGGACTGTGATGCCTGTGGAAGAAGTACCCCGGTCGAGCCGCATAAGTGGCCTGCCGCCAACTGCGAACGACAGTCGAATGTGCGACCGCCGCATCGGGCCCCCCGCGCGGCATCCGCAAAACCTCGAGACGATCCACAACCACCCGCCCCAACTCTGCCGAACCAACAAATCCGCAAACCTGATCGGTCGAGAATGCGCTGATGCAGGGGTGCTCTCGGCGTTTGCCTGCATCAGCGCATGGTGATCGCTTGTCCAATATTCGGGGGTGTCGTGTGGGTGGCTGTCGCGGACCTGCCAGCGGCGGCGGGGGCATCGTGCGGCGCGGGGTCGCGACACATTGGCAGGGCAGCACGTTTCGGATGCCGTGGCCGCAAGTGAGCGGCCGGGATATTCTGGCTGGTGCCCGCCGGGTAGCTCACGAGTAGCCAATGGTTGAGATCGATCCGCTCGAGACACAGCGTGATGTTGGTAGTGATGTCGTCACGGAGTTGAATGCTGCCGGTTTCGCGGACGCGGAGGAGATCGGGCGGGGCGGGTTCGGGGAGGTGTATCGATGCACCCAGATCGATGTGGACCGCACGGTGGCGGTGAAGGTGCTGACCGGCGAACTCGACGAGAATCGGGAGCGTTTCTTTCGCGAGCAACGTGCAATGGGGCGGCTGACCGGGCACCCGAATATTGTCGACATGCTCGAGGTCGGTGCGACCGGAAGCGGTCGCCCGTACCTGGTGATGCCGTACCACCAGCGCGGCTCGCTCGATGCGCGCATTCGCGGCGACGGCCCGTTACCGCTGCCGGAAGTGCTGCGGCTCGGGGTGAAGATCGCGGGTGCGCTGGAGACGGCGCATCGGGCCGAAATTCTGCATCGCGATATCAAGCCGGGAAACATCCTGCTCACCGACTACGGCGAACCCGCGTTGACGGACTTCGGTATCGCCCACATCGCCGGTGGGTTCGAGACGACGACCGGCACGATCACCGGTTCGCCGGCGTTCATCGCTGCCGAGGTGCTGAGTGGGGAGGCCCCGAGCCGGGCATCGGATGTGTACGGGGTTGGGGCGACATTGTTCTGTGCCCTGACCGGGCACGCGCCCTTCGAGCGCCGCAGCGGTGAGCAGGTGGTCGCGCAGTTTCTGCGGATCACCGAGCAACCGGTCCCTGATCTGCGCGAGCGGGGAATCCCGGGCGATATGTGCGCGGTGATCGAGTCGGCGATGTCGCGCGAGCCGCGGGACCGCCCGACCGCTGCGGCGCTGGGAGAGCAACTGCGGCAGGTAGAGCGCAATCATGGTTTCGCGGTCGACGAGATGGCCCTGCAAACCGAAATAGGAGCCGAGCGTGCATCAGTTGCGACATCGGTGCCTGCACCGGAGACAGGTGTGGGGAACCTGCCGCTCGAACTGACCAGCTTTGTCGATCGGCGGATCCAGGTGGCCGAGGTCAAGAACCTGCTGGCCGGGTCGCGTCTGGTGACGCTCACCGGGATCGGCGGGGTCGGCAAATCACGGCTCGCACTGCGAGTCGCCCACAAAATGAAACGGGACTTCGCCGGCGATGTGTGGCTGGTCGAGTTGGGTGATCTGCGGGATGCAACATTGGTGGTCGACGTCGTGGCCGCCGCCCTCGGTCTGCGCAGCCAAGATGCGCGACCCGTACTCGAAGTGCTGGCGCAACTGTTGTCCCCGCGCAGCCTGCTGCTGGTGCTGGACAACTGCGAGCAGGTGATCGATGCGGTCGCGAAACTGACCGAGTCGCTGTTGCGGACCTGCCCGCAGTTACGGATTCTGGCGACCAGCCGCGAAGCTCTGAACGTGGGCGGGGAGTCGGTATTTGCGGTGCCCCCGTTGGGAATTCCCGATCCGACGAGCAAGCCGACGCTGCGAGCAGCGGCTCGGTACGACGCTGTGACCTTGTTCGCCGAACGAGCTGCCGCGGCCGTACCGGGCTTCACGGTAACCGACGACACCAGCCTCAGCGTGGCCCGGATCTGCGCCCGACTGGACGGGTTGCCGTTGGCGATCGAGCTGGCCGCAGCCCGCCTTCGGACGATGTCGCCCGAGCAGATCCTGTCCCGGCTGGACGACCGGTATGCCCTGCTGACTCGCGGGAGCCGGGGCGCCCCGATGCGACAGCAGACCCTGCGCTGGTGCATCGGCTGGAGCTATGACCTGTGCACCACGGTTGAGCAGCAACTGTGGAACCAACTGTCGGTCTTCTCGGGCGGTTTCGAGCTCGACGCCGCCGAACAGGTGTGCAGCACCATCTTGACCGAGGCGGAATTGCTCGATGCGTTATCCGCGCTGGTGGACAAGTCGATCCTGATCCGCGAGGAAACCGATGGCACCATCCGCTTCCGGATGCTCGAGACCGTCCAGGAATACGGGAGGCAGAAAGCCGAAGACAGCGCAGAGTACCCAGAATACCTTCAGCGCCACCTGGATTGGTGCGAGCGATTGGCTCTCCGAGCAGAGGCGGAATGGATCAGCCCACATCAGCCGCACTGGGTTGCCCGACTGGAACGGGAGTTGCCGAATCTGCGGAAGGCGCTGGAATTCAGCCTGACGGAGTCGAACGAGAGCGGGGTCCGAATTGTCGCCGCCCTATATCCCTTCTGGGTTTGGCGTGGGTGGCTCAGCGAGGGACGTCACTGGTGCGAACGCGCGCTCGCCCATACGACCGGTGTGCAGACCGCCGACCGAGCCAAGGCACTCTACGGAGCCACTGCCATGGCCGCGATGCAGGGTGAACCAGGAGCGACCACAGCCTATGTGACCGAACTCCAGACCCTGGCCGAGCAGACGGCGGACCCCTGGGTCAGAGCCTTGCTTGCACATTCCGAGGGCACCAAGGCTCTCGCCGAGGACGACGGTGATCTGGCCCGCGCCGACAGAAACCTGGCCGACGCGGTAGGAATATACGAAGCACGCGGCGACCTCATATTGCAGCTGGACGCCCAGTTCTTGCTCGGATGGGTTCATGCACTGCAAGGCCACACATCACAGGCCATTGCCTGTCTCGAGAAGACGATCGCCATCACCAAATCCTCCAAAGAAGCGTTGGAACGGGCGTGGGCGATGTGGGTAACGGGATTCGCGGAGTGGCGAGAGGGCGAGTCCAACCGGGCCGAGCAATTGTTGAAGGAGGGTCTTCGGTTGGCCGAACTGGTGGCCGATCCGCTCGTCGCTGCGGCCTGTACGGAAATGCTGGCCTGGATCGCCAGCAAACAGCACTATGCCCGGCGCGCGGCTATCTTGATGGGTGCCGCCGACTCGTTGGGCAACGCTGCTTGCAGCTCCGCATACATATTTCGCAATTTGCGCGTCTATCACGAGGAATGCGCTCGGAACAGCCGCAAGGCGCTCGGACAACGAGCATTCGAGGGCGCCTACCGTGCAGGCGCCGCGATGAGTCTCGATGCCGTGGCCGACTTCGCGCTCGGCGACGAATCCGAAGCCGCGCCGGTCCGTGCTCCGGCAGGGAATTTGACCAAGCGTGAGCGCCAGGTCGCTGATCTCGTCGCTCGAGGTCTGACGAACAAGGCAATCGCCGCCCAGCTGGTAATTTCGCAGCGCACCGCCGAGGGACACGTGGAACATATCCTGACCAAACTGGGCTTCACCTCGCGCACCCAGATCGTGGCGTGGGCCGCCGAGCAATCCGAACTGTGAATCTTTCGGCGGTTATACGCATTTCGCCCGTACAGTCACGCGCCGAGAAACAATCGTTCGTTCGGCAAGCGGGTTTCGGGCAGGCCTTCCTCGGCGGTATTGAGCATCAATTCGATTGCGCACCAGTGGTTTTGCTGGCAATCACGGATCAGGTTGTATGCCGCGGCAACGCCGGCTCGATAGTCGAAGGCCATTTCGCCCAGCCAGATGCGCAAGTGCACATCACCGTGCGTCGGGAACCCCGCTCCCCCGACGGGGCTCGCCTCCTGGGCCGGCCCACGTAGTGGCGGTGGCCGCTTCGCCGACGAACGGCGCGCATCGTGAACCGCACGCTGTCGATGCTGTGGATTCATGAGTGTCCTCGAGAGATAAATCCTGGCCTGTCGCCTGCAGCCTTCTTTCCGCGAGCACGATCAGCGACCGGAAAACTACCTAACCCGCATACGTGTTTCTTTCTGCCTGCGCAGGGGCCGTGGCCCGACCGCTGAATCCCGACTGCGCTGCGACGGGCCGCAGAAGCGTGGATAGTCCAAGGGGCAGCACCTGGGCGACGCCGCCGCTGTAGGTAGTCAGAAGCGCAGCGATCGAGCCACGCGCGGATCTGCCACCAAGTCGTTGCATCGACGGTCGAGACAGGTGGAGTCCGAACCTCGACCGCTTGGCGCCGGATCCCGGGCGTCTGCACCACTACCGCCCACGACGTCACAGGCGTGCAGCAATCTGGATCGTGCACCGAGGGCGCTCGCGCCCGGACGCGGCGGATCAATGTAGAGCGCCGGCGACCGTGACGACACCGGCGAACGTCGCGACAGCGGTGCTGCCGATGGCGAGAACCCACAGGTCGCGCGCATCGGGCATGTCGGCACCGGATTCCAGGGCTTGCCGCACCTGCAGCCACCTGCGCAGGCCGGCGACCGGCGCGGCGACCGCCAACAGGATCAGCACGGTACCGAGCAGGGCACGCACCGACCCAGTGCTGAATTCGGGAACCAGGTGCACCATTGCGATCCCACCGGCGAGTAGACCGAGCGAGGTTCGAATCCAGGCCAGAAAGGTCCGCTCACTGGCGAGTGTGAAGCGCTCATCCGGTCGCGAATCGGGTTCGATGGGAGTCGTATCTGCCACGTCACGTCACGTTAGGAGACCCAGGTCCCATTCTCACGGCGCTCCGCACCAAAGTTCGATGCCCCGATTGTCGTCACGTCACAATTCCGTGGGCCAGGACTGTGTCCGGCCGGGCAAAATGGGCAGCAGCGCCAGCGCGACGCGCTGCTTCAGCGTCTCGGTGTCGATGCTCCGACCCGACAGCCATTCGATTTCCGTGCCGGGCGAATCCACCCACGTTTGTCGTGGGCTAACAACGAGTCACACACACATTGGCATGCGCTCACAAGCGCTCTCGTGCACGTCGACGCTAGCTTGTGACCATGATCACGTTACCTCCGCGAACCAAAGCGGATCTATCCGCCCAGGTCGTGGCCACCACCGGCGCTGGCAGCGGAATCGGGAGCGAACTCGCCATACTGCGCGCCGCCCGCGGCGCGTCCCTCGCCCTGTACGACATCAATGAGGCCGGCCTCCTCGACACGACCGACGCGGTGCGATCCCCCGGGCGTGCGGTCCGCACCAGCTGGGTCGACATCTCCGACACAAAGCAGATGGCCGGGCGCTGCGCGTGGAACTCGAGCCGCACGGAATCGGAGGCACCGCGATCTGCAACGGTCGCCGCGCAAGCCCACATCGGATACACGCTGTCCCGGGCCACCCCGCCGGTGGGTCGCGACGAAGCTCGGCGCCGTCACCGAATGAGTGTGCAGTGACATCGGTTTCCCCTCAGCCCTTGCGGGTTTCGGTATCCGATCGGCTCGAACGTCTGCCTATCTGCCGCTGGCATCACATGGTCTGCGCCCTGATGATCGGCGCTTTCATGTTCGAGCTCATCGACCTCTATACGTTCGCGTTCAGCGCGCCGGCACTGATCGAGCACCTTGGATTCACCGTGCGTGATGTCGGCGCCATCACCGCCGCCACCGGCGTCGGTGCGTTCATCGGAGCGTTCGCCGGTGGATGGGCGGCCGGGCGGTTCGGCCGCAAACCGACACTCGTCGCCTGCCTGCTGCTGTTTTCGGCGCCGTCGTTGTTCAACGCGGCAGCCTCGACACCCGAGTCGTTCGTGCTCCTGAGGTTCCTCATCGGAATCGGGTATCAGGGGATGACGGTGGTCGGTGCGGTCCTGCTGGCAGAACTCGTCCCCGGCCGGGTGCGTGGTCGCGCCATCGCGTGGGTGATCACCATCGCCGGAATCGGTCCGACGTTGCTCGCGTGGCTCGCATTCGCCCTGATACCCAACTTTGAATGGGGATGGCGCGCGCTGTACATCCTCGGTGGGCTGGGGCTGTTGCTGGTGGGTCCCTTCCTTCGGTATCTACCGGAGTCACCGCGCTGGCTCGAGTCCCGCGCGGACCTTGCCCGCGCCGATTCGATAATGACCGGCATCGAGGATGCGGTGCGCGCGGCCGGGCACACGATCACACCCCTGCCTGCATCGGTACCCGCCCCGATTGCGACCTCCACGTCGACAGAAAATCGCGGCAGCGGGATTCGCACCCTCTTCCGGGAGGGATACGGCAAACGATTCGTCGTCGCCTGCGCGTTATGGATTCTCGGTGTGGTCGCCTACTTCGGGTTCACCGGATGGCTGTCGACGCTGCTGAAACTGAAGGGGTATGACCTCGGTCAATCGACACTTATCACCGCTGTCGTCACCACCGTCGGCGTGCTGGGATTCTTCGCAAGCACCATGGTGACCGATCGTTGGCAGCGCAAGCATTCCCTCGCCGTCATCGGCACAGTGTTGGGCATAGTCGCGTTGCTGTTCACCGCGGGAAATTCCACCGCCTACGTCCTGGGAATCGGTTGCGTGCTCCAGGTCCTGTTCCAGGTAGTCGTACCGCTCACGCAGACGTATTCGGCCGAGATCTTCCCCACCCGGTTCCGATCGATAGGCTCGGGCTGGGCCAGCGCCTCGGCCCGGCTCGGCAATATCCTCGGCGCATTCGCCATCACAGCGATTCTGGATCACTTCGGAATCCCCGCGGTCTTCTACTTCATCGCTGCCCTGATGTTCATCCTCGCCATGGTCATGGCGTTCCTCGGGGAGTCCACGAGCGGCTCCCTCGAACGGTCCGATGAACTTGCCGCCCCCGAGAGCGCGGTCCCAGCCGACGGGAACTGACGCCGGACAGTCGCAGCGATCGTCAGCACCCGGTCCGGCCGGAAGAAGCGATCGGCTCTGAACGACGGTCTGCCGCTCGGCCCACTGGCCGACCCCACACCCGCAGTCTTCCCCGACCTGACGCGCTAATCGCGCAAAGAACCCAGATAGACAGCGCTTTCGCCAGCGCTGAGCAGAGGAGCAATGCATGGCATTGAACGAGTACACCCCTGGCACCGCCTTTACGGGAACGGTCGGACCCACCATCGACCAATCCAGTCCCGCCTGGCCGAGACCGGTCCGCGCCGCCGCGGGCGCACCGAACGTGGTGCTGATCGTGTTCGACGACGTCGGCTACGGACAATTGGGGTGTTACGGCAGCCCGATCGAGACGCCCCGCCTCGATGAGCTAGCTGCAGATGGCCTGCTCTACAGCAATATGCACACCACCGCGCTGTGCTCACCGTCGCGCTCGTGCATCATCACCGGACGCAATCATCACGCCAACGGGATGGCAGCGGTCACCGAGTTCTCCACCGGTTACCCCGGATACGACGGAAACATCCCGTTCTCCAATGGGTTTCTCTCGGAGATGCTGCTAGCGCGCGGTTACAACACCTACGCGATCGGCAAGTGGCACCTGACACCCGCCGACCAAGAATCGCCCGCCGGCCCCTACAACCGCTGGCCGCTGGGACGCGGCTTCGAACGCTTCTACGGCTTCCTCGGCGGCGACACCAGCCAGTGGTACCCGGATCTGGTCCACGACAACCACCAGATCGAGCCGGAACGCACTCCCGAAGAGGGCTACCACCTGAGCGAAGACTTGGCGGACAAGGCAATTCAGTTCGTCGCCGACGCCAAACAGGCGGCACCGGATAAGCCGTTCTTCCTCTACTTCTGTCCCGCCGCCGCCCATGCTCCACACCATGTGCCCAGGGAGTGGGCCGACCGCTACAAGGGCCGATTCGACGAGGGCTGGGAGGCCTATCGGGAAATGGTGTTCAACCGGCAGAAGCAGATGGGCGTCATCCCCGCCGATGCCGAGCTGTCCGAACGCGATCCCGATGTGCCGGAGTGGAACTCACTGAGTCCCGACGCGCGCCGACTGGCAGCCCGGATGATGGAGGTGTACGCCGGCTTCCTCACCCACACCGACCACCACATCGGCCGCGTGCTGGACTTCCTGAAGGAAATCGGCGAATTCGACAACACCATCGTCGCCGTGGTTTCCGATAATGGCGCCAGCTCGGAGGGCGGTGTCACCGGCACGACCAACGAACTGCAGTTCTTCAACAACGCGCAAGAGCCGCTGGAAGACAGCCTCAGGGACATCGACGAACTCGGCGGCCCCGACACCTTCAACCACTATCCGTGGGGCTGGACCTGGGCCGGCAATACCCCGTTCCGGCGGTGGAAGCGTGAGACCTACCGCGGCGGCACCAGCGACCCGTTCCTGATCCACTGGCCGCGCGGCATCGCGGCTCGCGGCGAGGTGCGCACCCAGTACGCACATTTGATCGACATCATGCCCACCCTGCTCGAGCTGCTCGACATCGAGCCGCCGGAATCGATCAACGGTGTGGCACAAACCCCGCTGCACGGCGTCAGCTTCGCCCACACCCTCGATGATCCCGCCGCGCCGACCCGTCGCCACACCCAGTACTTCGAGATGCTCGGCCACCGCGCGATCGATCACGACGGCTGGCGAGCGGTATGCCCTTGGCCGGGGCCATCTTTCGCCGAGTCCGAGCGACCATTCGGCACCCCGATCATGGCCCAGGACCTCGCGGACCTGGATGCCAGCCACTGGGAGCTGTACCACGTGGCCGAGGACTTCGCCGAGAACTACGATGTGGCCGCCCAGCACCCCGACAAGCTCGCCGAGCTGATCCGGCTGTGGTACGACGAGGCCGAGAAGTACCAGGTCCTTCCCATCGACGGCAGAGCGATGGCCCGGCTGTTGGACGAGCGACCTCAACTCACCGAGAACCGCACCCGGTACACCCTCCGGCCCGATACCCAGATGCTGCCCGCAGCGGTCGCACCCCGACTGTTCAACCGGCCGCACACTATCACCGCTGAGGTGACCATCCCCACCGACGGAGCGGAGGGAGTGCTGCTGTGCGAGGGCGGCTACACCGGGGGTTGGTCGTTCTACCTGCAGCACGGCCGACTGCACTACGTGCACAACTATGTGCGCCGGTCCTGGTTCACCGTGTCCTCCGAGGAAGCGATTCCGGCCGGGCGCCACCGGCTCGGCTTCGAGTTCCAACCCACCGGACTCCCCGACTTCATGCAGGGCAAGGGCGCGCCCGGCCGTGCGTTGCTGTACCTCGACGACCGCCTTGTCGGCCAGGCCGATTTCCCGGTCACCACGCCGATCATCTTCAACCCGGGCGGCCTGCGCTGCGGCGCCAACCCGGGGTCGGTGGTGACGTCGGAGTACCAGGCGCCGTTCCGATTCACCGGCGCCTTGCACAGCGTGACCGTCGACATTTCCGGTACTTCGATCACCGATACCGCAAGCGAAATACGCGCGGCCATGGCCCGGCAATAGTCGCCGTGCGCTGAACGTCACGGGTGCGCGTTCGCACCCGTGCATCAGGTCCACCCCCACGGGGGCGGCGGGCGGCGCGGTTACGACCGCCGCGGCGCCCGCCTTTGTGGACCTTTCAATC
Organism: Nocardia sp. NPDC005998; assembly: GCF_040614395.1. Classification (NCBI taxonomy): domain Bacteria; kingdom Bacillati; phylum Actinomycetota; class Actinomycetes; order Mycobacteriales; family Nocardiaceae; genus Nocardia; species Nocardia sp. NPDC005998. The sequence continues at coordinate 89,631 of NZ_JBEXUI010000012.1, forward strand.
CAAGGTGAGGAAAAAACAATGAGAATACGATGGTCAGCATTCGCGGCCGCCTCGACAGTCGCCGGCGTCGTGCTGACAGCAGCGACCGCGACAGCCGCGCCGACCGACGTCTCCCCTGAGGTGTCGTACCGGACACAACTGACAACCGACCAATCGGTGGTCACGGTCCTGGAGAACGGGACCTTCGCGCTGTCGGAGGATGGCAGCGCGGTCTCGATCTCCAATAACGCGGGACGCGTCCTGGACTCGCTGCCATTGCGGGTCCGAATCGACGATCAAACGCTACCGGTCCGGCACCAGATCGCCGCCGACGGTCACACTCTCACGTTGACCCCGGACGTCGCCGCGATTCGACGCGACGAATTGAAACCCGTTGCGTCACCGGTCGAGAATCAGCTCGCGATGAACGACCTCATCAATGCTGTCAGCATCGGCACGTCGGTGGGAAGCCTGCTCGGCACGGCCGTCGGAGCGGTTCTCGGCGTGGGCGTCGGCGTCGCGCTCGCCGGCGCGTCCTGTCTGGTGCTGAGCCTGGGATGCGTTGTTGCCGTGCTGCCCATCGTCGCCCTCGCCGGCGGCGTCGGCGGGATGGCGGGCCTGGTCGTCGGCGGCGGTCCGACGGCGGCGATCGCGGTGTACCAGTACCTCACCACACTCAACGCCCCGCCCGGAACCAGCAAGTACGCACCGGACCTGCATGCTCATGCCGAATCTCCCTCCGCCACACCGGGAGCCACGCAATGATCGCGCGAAACGATGCGCACCCGGTCTCGCAGCGTGCGTGGCTAGGTGTCCTGACGGCCGTCGTCGCTACCGGGATCGCCGCACCGCCCGCAATCGCCGACGCACCGCCGTCGCCATCGGTGCACTACCGCATCGAGGTCGTGGGCGACCGTGTGATGACCACGGTCGACAACGCCCACTTCGCTGTCGCGGCGAGTCGTGACCAGGTCGAACTGCGCGACTCCACAGGTCAAGTGCTGGATTCGCTGCCGATGGCCTATTCGATCGACGGTGCGGTTCATCCTCTTGCGGAGTCGATCTCCGACGACGGGCGCACCCTGACGCTGCAACCCGATGTGAGCCATGTCGAGCTTGCGCCGCGAACCGTCGCATCACCGTTGGAGGACCAGCGCGCCCTGACCGAACTGGCCGACTCGCTCAGTCGCGGCCCGCTGCTCGGAACAGTGGTGGGGACCGTGGTCGGCGCCGTGGTCGGCGCTGCGATCGGCGCCGCATCGTGCCTCATCGTCGGGCCGGCCTGCGTCGCAACCATCCCAGCGGCCGCACTGGCTTTCGCCGCCGCGGGCGGGGTGGCCGGCACGCTGGCCGGCGGCGGCATCGCGCTGGCCGGCGGCCTGTGGAAGTACCTCTCGACACTCCAGGCGGCGCCCGGACAGAGTGCTTACGCCGACCGTGACGGGGTGGAAATGCCGGATGGCGTAGTCGTCCCCGACGCCAACCTGCGGCTGCCGAGCGGGTCGGCAAGCGGCATCCGCACCGGGTCGTCCTCCGGTTCGGCACGCTGATGACAGACGGCATCATCCCCGGCGAACCAATGCCGGGGATGATGCCGGTGCGTGGTGGACCGCAGGCGGTATAGCCACCGCATTTAGATCTTCGGGACGATTGCGGGATCCAGTCCGATCAGCGCGGGATGCGAGGTGGCGACATCATCTCTAGCGCACCGGAACTCACCCGCCTTTAGGTGAGTTCAGTAAGACCGGCGGGGGTGGTGAGCTCTTTCATGGCTCACCGCCCCGCGTCCTGGTTACGTCCGGCGCTGCCAGGCGAAGTCGCCATCAGATCCGAGCTCGTACCGTCGGACACGACCAGCGATCTCGTTCCACACAGCGCGAAGCCGCTTCGCCGATCTGCACATCGCCATTACCGGACGTTCCCGCACTCGAGTAATGCCCCGCCTCAGGACGTGGTCCGTTCGCCGGCCGGTTCACGAGCCGTGTGGGTGGTATGCGCGGATGAACGCGCGAACGCCGGCCGTGACGGTTTCTCGGATTTCTTCGTCAGGCAGAGGCCTTGCGCCGTAGAAGGTTTGGTTGTTGACATCGGTGATGGTCAGCAAGGTTAGATGAGCTGCGGCCGTGTTGGCGTCGTCGATGCGCAGCAAGCCGCGGTCGGCGATCTTGCGTAGGTATGGGGCGAGGCGTAGATGTGCGGTCTGTGGCCCGACTTCGATCCAGGCGCGCAGGATCGGGAGTGGAATGCGGTTCGCCTCGGCTTCGATGACACGGACGAGGGCGAAGTGGTCGGGGAATTCGGTGACCGCAGCAATGCGGTCGAGGGAGAAGTCGATCAGATCCTGTTCCAGGTCGACGATCTTGCGCAGGTGGCGGTCCATGATCTGCGCGATGGTCGCGGTGACATCGTTGGCGCCCTCGAGTGCGACGTCGAGAAACAGCCGCTCCTTGTCCGTGAAGTGGTTGTAGATGGTGCGCTTGGATACCGCCGCTTCGGCAGCGATCGCTTCCATGCTGGCCCGTGTATAGCCCTCGTTGCCGAACACTTTCCGAGCCGCTCGCAGGATGGCCTGCCGCTTGTCGGGCCTACCGCGGCGCTGCGGCCGAAGCTCGTTCATTCATATTCCTTTCCGTCGCCCTCGTCGTCGCAGTTCAAGTGCGCGGCCGCAGCTTCCCGGCCAGTGCCGCCAACAGATCGCGGAGCAGCTCGGTCGTCCGGGGATCGGTCAATGCACCGCCCCCGGTAAACCGGGTATCCGATCGAAACACCGCGACGTCGGGTTTCGCTACGACATCAGCACCGACCGAAGCGAGGACCTGACGCAGGGCCTGCTGAGCCCGGATCGACCCGAACTGGCCCGGTGATGCACCGGCAATCGCGATTGGCTTGTCCAGCAACAGAGCACCGGAGGCGGTACTGATCCAGTCGATGGCGTTCTTCAATGCCGCAGGAATCGAGGAGTTGTGTTCGGGGGTCGCGATCAACAACGCATCCGCCGCGGCTACGCGTTCCCGGAGCGCGATGACCGGGCCCGGCGCAGGATCGGTGTCCAGGTCTTGGTTGTACAGCGGGAGCCGGCCTAGCTGGGTTTCGGGCCGGATCGCGAACATGCCGCAGTCGATGCGGGCAGCCGCACGCAACAACGCCGTGTTGTAGGAACCCGCCCGCAAGCTCCCGGAAATGGCAAGGACCTCGAGCTGTTTCGTCATGTCAGCCTCCATCGTCATCGACCATTAAAGTAAACCACACAGTGCATCTATTGCACTACGTGGTTTACATTGATAGGTGTGACCACCTCCCTTACTCGGACTGCACCGTTACCGATCCTTCTGCTTGTGGCGCTTGCGACACCGACAGCGCTCAGCGCCAACAGCGCCACCACGGTGACCGCCTACCTCGCCGACGACCTGGGCGTGAACGTGTCGGCCGCCACCTGGGTCGGCACTGCCTTCGGATGGGGGGTCCTCATCGGCACGCCCCTGACCACATCGTTGCTACAGACCCGTGGCCTGCGCACAGCCATCGCGATCAATACCGCACTCGTCCTGCTCGGGGCAGCGCTGGTTGCCGCCGCTCCAGCGCTGCCTGTCCTGCTGGTCGGGCGGTCGATAGGCGCCGCTGGTAGTGGCGGGCTGGTCACCATCGCGATCAGCATTGCCGGCACGACCCGGCGCACCGGAGCGATTACCGCGAGCGTCGGCCTCGTCGGCGCCTTCGGCCCCCTGACGGGCTCTGTTCTGTCGGCGCTGTCGTGGCGGCTTCCGCTCATCCTGGCCGCGGTAGCGACGCTGGCCGTGCCATCACTGTTGCGACGCCTGCCGCGCACCCAAATCTCCGAGGCGCTACCCCGTGATCATCTCGGTATCGCGCTCGTTCTCGGGTTCGTCACCGCGGTCGTGCTCATCCCGCGAGCACCACTGACGGCGATCGGCACCACGACCGCCCTTGCCATCGCCCTGGCCGTCCATATCGTCCGCAACGGCAACGGGTTCGTCCCCCAGGCGGTCCTACGTTCCCGACGGTGGATCACCGGCAGCTTCGCCGCGTGCACGCTGTCGACGGTGTACTTCGTTCTGCTGTACACCATTCCGCACCTACTGCGCACCCAATGGTCACCGGACCGGATCGGTCTCACGACCCTGCTCACCCTCACTTGCGGCGCAGCCTTGGCGCTGCTGTTCACACGATTCGCCCAGCAACTACCGGCCGCCACGGTAGGCATCGGCCTACCCGCGGTTGCGGCTGTCGCCGCAGCGCTGCCGATATCCATCGCGACTCCGGCCGTCTACGCGTGCTCGACAGCCCTCGCAGTCTTCGCATCCAGCGCTGGAATGGCCTGGTATGCAACCCGCATCACCGAAGCCACGCCACCACTGCACCACCGAACTGCTCTCAGCCTCTACACCCTTGCCTACCAGCTAGGCGGAGCAATCGGACCCGCCATCGCTACCGTGCTGCTCACCTAGTACTGCAACGACACATACGTGAGTTGGTGCTGGTAAATCTGGTGTGTGGTGTTGGATCAGGTTGTGGCGGAGTTGGATTCGTTCTCTGCTACGGATCACACTCGGCCCGGCTGATCGACCTGGTCTGGACCGCCGGATCCCGCTGGCACTTCGAAGAAGCATTCCTCAGGCCAAGAACGAGGCCGGGCTCGATCACTACCAGGTCCGCACCTGGCGCGCCTGGTATGCCCACATCACCTTGTCCATGCTCGCCCCGGCCCGGCCGGCCGCATCGAAAACCCTTGCCGCAAAGGGGTACTCGCCGACACAGGCGAAGACATGATCGCTCTGACGCTACCGGAAGTCCGTCGCCTGCTCATCGCCTTCGTGCTCACCCGCCACCACCGTGCCGACCACATCTGGGCATGGTCGAGATGGCGACGGCGCCGACAACACCAAGCCCGCCCATCCCACCACCGACGCCGCGGCCACCCACTCACCTGAGTGTCGTTGCAGTACTAACCCCGAACATCGCCGCGGTGCACCACGAGTGGTTCCCGAGCGCTGGGTTTGTCTGTCTTGATCGATGCCAGTGACGTCGGAGGCGCGGCGCGGGGCCGGGAGTGTGTGCGAATCTCCGGTTACGCGACTCCTCCCCTGGGCCAGAGGGTTTCGCGAAATCCGATGCGGACCTCGCTCGGGTCGAGGCAGGGCCAGTGGTGCCCTATTCCGGATGATGGCCTCGGACATTGCGTTACGGCAAACGAATCCATGGCCGATGTAACTGTTTCGCCAGAAAACAAGAACGCCAGCAATTTCTGGGTACAAGTCGTGCAAGCCGGGCCGGACCCGGAGGCACGAAAATGAATGAAGTACGACCATGCGTAGAGCAACGGCGCTCTTCGCCGCATTACTGTTGGCCATCCTCCTTTCCATCACATACGCGACGATCCCGCACGCGCACGCCGATGACTGTACTGGCGACTGGGCCATCGGCATCGGCGGTCTCGGGGACAACACCTCGTCGGTGTTCATCCCATTTGTGAATCAGCCTGTCGGATACAACTCCGCCGACCCGATGTCGGGGTTGAACGAACTCGACCGGCTGTTCTGGGTGCATCGCAGCCAATGCCCGGGCGACCACATCAGATTGATCGGGCACAGCGAGGGCGCGGGTATCGCCCACGCCTGGGTCACCGCACACCAGGATGTCGGCAATGCCAATGCCATTCTTCTGTCGGATCCCAAGCGAGCCGCCGGGCCCGGATGGGCCGGATTGTCGTCGACACCCGGGAGCGGGATCATCGGTTATCCACTGGCCGGTGTCGACGATTGGTTCGGCGATTTCCCGGTGTTGACCGTGTGCAACCACGACGACCAGATCTGCGATACCTCGGCTGGTTGGTGGGGTTACCTCTTCGGAGGTGCACATGGTCGCTACGATTTCAACGTCTGGGACTACGGTGACTGGGATTCCGGTGTCTGGTACCGGTAGCCAGTGATTCATGGGGATCAGTAGCCATGCGGCACTGGTCCCCATTGGCTGAACCCGTGCCCCATCGAGGTACACACTGCCGCACCTTGAAAGGTGATCTGGCAGTTCGCTCCGGCATAGGTGACCGAATACTGTGGATCGTGGTAGTTCTCGGGTGTAAGGCGCGGCAATAATGGATTTCCGCCCGGCAGCGTGTGACTGCGGTTGGCGTTCCACTGCGGATGCGCCGGCCACGTAACCGAATCGATGATGATGGCAGACACATTCGGCAACGACATCTGCATTCCGGCATACAGCACGTCCATAGACGAAGCCGGGACTGCGAGGTCGCATCCCACCACGCCATCCGCACCGATCGAGCAGTTCCAATCGCCCAAAGCGAAATACTCTGTGTCACCGACCAGTACCGGGCCGGGCGCATCGTCGGCGTGCCCGGTGCCCACCCCGAACAGGCATGCAACCATCCCGAGAATTACCCCGCAAACCCTTGCGGCGGCAACCTTCACAGCCCTGGACACGGAATCTCCCTCGATGAATAGCGAGATTTTGGTCTAGTTGACCATAGAGAAAAACTATCACGATACGGCACAATCGCAAAAGATCTGTCGAGGGGGCTTTCACAGAAAATCGACCGCCGTTTCAGCACATCGACCCCGAAATCAGCGACAGGGCAGCAGATTCGCTTTGCACGGCGAAAGATCCCCGCCCGGATCGGGGATTCGGGCGGAACTTTCCTGTCCCCAGAGGCGCAAGAAGCAAGCCCGCGGCAAGGCCCGAGACCAACAGGCGTTATCGGCCTCCCAGGTCCGCGCGTGGGCTCACGGTGAAGCGATTCCCTATGCGCCCGCCTACACGAGATCACCGAGGTCCCGCTTGCTACGTTGCCGCCAGGCCGACCGGATTGATCCCGACCCAGCATCCGAAAGGGACAGTCACGCCAACTGATCGGCCGGTGTCCCGTTTTCAGGGATTCGTGGCCCAAGAAGTGGGGCCGCCGCCCGCCCATACCGCGAAGACTGGAGCGCGTGCTCGCGCTGCGCGCACATCGGCGCGACGAAAGGAAGGCGACCCATGGCGGGCAATCCGCACGGCATCTCGCTGGAGCCCGCGGCCCGGGCATTCGCGGACGCAACTTCGGAGCCGCCCTCCCTACACCAGATGGCACCGGAGACGGGCCGCAAAACCATTGCCGGCGTGCAGGATTCGCCGATCTTCAAACCGGTGGTCGACCACACCAACGCGGCCGAAGCCGCGGTCGCACCAACGGTCGGCGTCCTGGCCCAGGCCCCGCGAGACTGATACGTTTCGCATGGATCGTGACGCATTGACGGTGGTGCCCGAAGCTGCCGCAGCACCGACTCTTCGACCAGCTGCCCGAGCGAACGCGTTCCGGGCCCTGCGGTCGAAACCGTTCCGCTGGTATTTTGCGGGCCAGATCGCTTCTGCCAGTGGAACATTCGTGCAGGCGACCGCGATCGGCTGGCTGGTGCTGCAGTTGACCGGCTCACCGGCCTCGCTGGGCATGGTGCTGGCAGCGGGCGGGGTGCCGTCGCTGCTACTCGGACCGTGGGGCGGAGTGGTCGCCGATCGGGTCGATCTGCGCCGGTTGCTGATCGGCACCCAGATCACCTACGGACTGCTGGCGGCGTTGCTGTGGGTGGCCGCGGTGACCGGGCGGCCCGGTGTGCCGCTGGTCATCGCGGTAACCGTGGCGGGCGGGTTGGTGCAGATCGTCGACTCCCCTGCGCGCCAGGCCTTCGTCGCGCAGCTCGTCCCGCCCGCGGATCTCGCCAGCGCGGCCAGCGTCAACGGTGTCGTGATGAACAGCGCCCGCGTCGTCGGGCCCGCGGTCGCCGGGGTGCTGATCGCATCGGTCGGGACCACGCCGTGTTTCGCACTGAACGGGATCTCCTACCTCGCCGTTGTCGCAGCGCTGCTGGCGATCCGGCCGCTCGCGGCCACCGCGGCGGCCCCCGGGAAAACAGGCGGGGTGGTGTCCGCACTGCGTTACGCCCGTACCCGTCAACAACTTTGGCTGCCACTGACAATGATGGCCCTCGTCGGCCTGCTGGCCTTCAATTTTCCAGTCATACTCCCGGTTTTCGCCGAGCGTACATTTCACGGCACCGGCGGCACCTACGGGTTGATGTCGACAATGCTCAGCATCGGATCGGTCGCCGGATCACTCGCCGTCGGCCTGATCCGCCACCCGCGCCGAACATACCTGGTCGCAACGTCAGCAACCTTCGCCGCCGCCCTCACCGTCACCGCAGCCGCACCGAACCTGCCGACCGCCTGCGCGGCACTGGCACTGACCGGCTTCACCGCGTTCAGCTTCGTCACCATGGCATCGACTGCGCTGCAATTACATTCGGACCCCAGCTACCGAGGCCGGATCATGGCCCTGTGGGTCTTCGTCTATCTCGGCACAACCCCCATCGGCAGCGTCATTTCCGGCTGGATCACCGACTCGTCAGGCCCACGCGCCGCCCTGCTGGTCGGCGCGGCCGCTTGCTTGGTAGCCACCGGCGTCGCAGCTCGGGTACACACACCACCCAACCCCGACGCCGCCGTCTAGTGCGGCCGAGATGAGCTCGAACACGTTGTCACCGCGAACGCCATAGCCGATTGCTGCGCATACACAGGGGCCCGGCAGCGCTATTTCAGATCCACGTGTTCGACGATGTCGCGCAGAAAGCTCTTCAGCATTTCGGCGGCGTTCGAATACAGTTCGCTCATCATGCTGCTCGGGCCGACCGCAAGACGATCGACCCGAGCGCCCTACCCGGTCGGTCGACCGGACCGGCTATCGCTTTTCGGCGGCGACCGGTTGCGGCATCATTGCCTGCCACAGCGGGGTCGCCTCGCCGCGGGTGGCCGTGCTGAACTCTTCCCAATACCAGTCCTGACCGAGGAGTTGCTTGACGCGTGGGATTGCCTCGCCGTCGGGACCGCTGTAGTAACGGACCTTACCGGTCTTGCCGTCGGTGACCATGCGGAAGATGACGTCGGCGGTAATGGCCGGGTCGGAGCGGACCAGGTTCAGCGACGCGAACCGGCTCATCGAATCGAGGTATTCGTCCGGGACTTCCTGGGCTCGGTCGACCTTGTCGAAGATCCGCGTATTCATGCTGCCGGGCAGCAGAGCCTTGACCACGACACCGAATTCGGAAAGTTCGGTGTGCAATCCCTCGCTCAGTGATACGACCGCGGCCTTGGACGCCTCATAAACGGAGGTGTACGGATATCCCTGGTCGGCGCTGATCGAGCCGACATTGACGATGACGCCGGATCCCTGCTTGCGCAGGATGGGGATGAACGCCTTGTTCAGGGCGATGAGCCCGAAGACGTTGGTTTGGAACTGTCGGTGCACCTGGTCCATCGTCGTGGCCTCCAATGGACCGGCCTGGTAGTAGCCGGCGTTGTTGACCACGGCGTCGATGCGGCCGAATCGAGCGAGCGCGAGCTCTCCGAACGCCAGGTCGGCGTCTTCGTCGTTCACGTCGAGCAGCAGGGTCGCGACGTTGTCGATTCCCTTGTGCACGTTCAGGTCCGAGTGTTTGCGGACCGTCGCCACAACATTCCATCCGGCCGCGGCGAAACGTTCGACGCTCAGCCGTCCGAAGCCGCTCGAGGTTCCGGTGATCACGATGGTGCGGTTGGACATCGTCACTCCTTCGTAGTCGGTGATGAGGCGGTCGGAGGAAGCGAGCCTCCGAATCACTTAGTTAGTACAACACCGTTTCGTTAATAGCGCAACAGTGTTGCGCTATCGTGTGGGTCATGAGCCCGACCTCTCCCCTGCGCGCTCGCAGCGCCGCCGCCAAACAGCAACGCGAACAGGCGATTCTCGACGCTGCGCGAAGACTGGGCAGCGAGCACAGCGTGCGAGAGGTCACTCTCACCGATATCGCCGCGGCCGTCGGCATGCACAAATCCGCCATGCTGCGCTACTTCGAGACCCGCGAGCAGATCTTCCTGGCGCTCACCGCCGAAGGCTGGCGGGAGTGGTCGGGCGCGGTCCGGACCGAACTGGCCGACCTCAGCGACCCGAGCCCCGGAACGATCGCATCCACACTCGCCCAATCCCTCGTGGCACGGCCGCTGTTCTGCGACCTGCTCGCCCAGGCGCCGATGAACCTGGAACGCAACGTCTCACTCGAAGCCGCCTACACATTCAAGACCGACGTCCTGGCTGAAGTCGCTTCGCTGACAACCACATTGGGACAGCTACTCGGCATCAGTGAACTTGCGGCCATCGACGTCGTCTCCACGGCAACCAGCATGGCCGGAGCGCTGTGGCAGATGGCCGCGCCCGGCACCGGATTGCGCGCGCTCTACGAATCCCGCCCCGAACTCGCGCACGCCGTGGTCGATGTCGAACCGAAGCTCACCCGCATCCTCACCGCACTGCTGACCGGCATGCACGCGGGCCGGGACTACCTCGACGGCTGATGGCCTTGCCGCGATCGGGTGCTGCCGCTCGCCACGAACTCGACAGGTTGGCGCGCCGATCGAGCTGACAATCGAGGGCATCTGCACCGGGGCGGACTGTTCGACGGCCTCACCTGAACGTGTGGTGCCGCTGCCGCGGCGGATCGGGCAGGCTGTCGATTCTCCGGGGCCGCACGGCTCGGATCGGGTAATGCTGGTGACAAGGAGCGCTTTCCATGACCAAGAGCGACGAATCGGTAATGACCGTGGAGCAGGCACGAAAGATCTCCGCCCCGCTCTACGCGGCGTTGAACAGGCCGGCAGAGAAGGACGTCGCAGCGCTGTTGGCCGAGGCCTGCAACGACGACTACCGGTCGTACCACACGAACCAGGATTTCCTGACCCGCGACCAACTGGCCGAGGTGTTCGAGGCCATGGGGAAGACCGTGCCAGATCTGACATGGGAGGTCGTCGCCATTCACGTGGTCGACGATCTGATGGTCGTGCGCGGCGAGGCGACCGGTACGCCGGTGGCCGAGTTCTGGGGGGCTGCCCCCACCGGCAAGTCCTTCCGGACGATGGCCATCGACGTGTTCACCGTCCGCGACGGAAAGCTCGCCACGGGCTACCACATCGAGAATTGGGCGACGGCGCTCGAGCAGTTGCGCGCCTCGTAGGCGGCTTTTCGGCCGCCAGGACGATGAGCTCGGTGACGGCGGCCGCGGCGACCGACTCGATGCGCCCGGGTTCGCGGCTACAGTCCCGCGAGGCCGATGAACTCGTGCACCGAGCGGATGCAAGCGGAGCCGTCGCCGACGGCCGCGGCGATGCGCTTCATCGATCCGGCGCGCACGTCGCCGACCGCGAAGATCCCCGGCACGCTCGTCTCGAACGGCAACGGACCACGACCGAGCTTGTCCCACATGTCGTCTGCTGTGTCGGGGCCCAGTGCGACATCCGTGAGCACGAATCTGTGGGAGTCGAGGCGGATATCCGACAGCCAGGAGGTTTCCGGGTCGGCTCCGATGAAGCAGAACAGACCGGCACACGGGAGCCGGTGCTGTTCCGGCGAATCCTCGCCGGACACGGCGATCGCTTCCAATCGATCACCGCCGTGCAGAGCGATGACCTCGGTTTCGAGCCGGACATCGATCGCGGGGTCGGCCTCGACGCGGTGGGCCAGATAGCTCGACATCCCGGCGTACAGATCCCCCGACCGGACCACGAGGGTGACGGCGCAACCTCGGCCGGCCAGGAACAGAGCGGCTTGTCCGGCCGAGTTCGCACCGCCGATCACCGCCACGGGCAGACAGGAACAGGTGCGGGCCTCGATTTCGGTGGCCGCGTAGTAGATTCCACGCCCCTCGAACTCCGTCCAGCGGGGCAGCTCCAGCGACCGGTACCGCACCCCGCCGGCGAGAATGACCGCCCGCGAGGATGCGACGGCGCCGTCGGATAGCGTCACCTCGAACAGCGCGCCGACGCGCCGCACCGAGACCACAGCGCACGGACTGTTCAGGCGCGCACCGAATTTCTGCGCCTGCACCATCGCGCGGCCGGTGAGTTCCGCGCCGCTGATGCCGTGCTCGAACCCGAGATAGTTCTCGATGCGGGAGCTGGCACTGGCCTGACCACCGACTCCGACCGCATCGAACACTACCGTCCGCAACCCTTCGGAGGCGCCGTAGACCGCCGCGGCCAGACCTGCGGGCCCGGCACCGACGATGATCAGATCCGTTGCGGCCGAGTCCGATTCGTATTCGGCCGAATACGCGAGGCCGAGGGCTTCGGAGACCAGTGCCGGGTTCGCGTCGGTGATGACCCCCGATGGCGTCAGCGCCGCAGGTAGCCGCTCCACGGCGATGCCGGCCGCCCGCGCGAGCGCCGCGCCGGCGGCACTATCGATATCGAACCAGGTGTAGGCGATGCGTGCGTGCGCCGCCCAGGAGCGCAGCGCCAGCGACTCACGTGACAGCGCGCTGCCGAGCATGCGCACGCTGAGCGCGCCGGCGCCGGACTGGAGCTCGCTGCGGCGGGCGAGGAAGGCTGTGAGGATGAGGTCGGATAGCTCGGTGTCCTTGTCCATCAGGCGGCGGAACGCGGCCGGGTTGATCCGGATGATCGAGCCCGCCTCGGTGGCGCGTGCGGTCAGATACACCGACTGCCCGGTGAGCAGGTTCAGCTCGCCCAGGAACTGACCCGGTGTGCACGAGACCACCACCGCTTCGGGAAGATCCGCGGTCGCCTCCCTGACGATCTGCACCGATGCGGTGGTGAGCACGATGAAGTCGTAGGCCACCTGGCCGGTCCCGTACAGCACATCGCCCCGGTGCACGACCTCTGCTTCCCCGTATCCCCGCAACCGCTCGAGCTGGTCGCCGGACAGCACGGGGAAGCCCTCCCCTTCGGGGTCACGCGCAGGCTCGGCCGGGTTCACGAGGCGGACCGCTCGTTGTCGCCGAGGAATCCGCTGATATCGGCGGCGAATTCGCGGGCATACTGGAACAGGAATCCGTGCGCGGCGTCCGGGTAGATCTTGGGGGCGCGCAGCACACTGCTGGGGGCGGTCCCGTAGCCGAGCTCGGACGAGGTCATGTTGCTTCCCTTCGTGGGACTCCCGGTCAGCGGGGTCATCGCCGACCGGTCCGACCAGGCTGTCATTCTCCGGCGCGGAGATCTCTCACCTATTCGCGTGACGGCAAGGTGTTGCGAGTATTCGCGAGCTGGACCCGGAATTGGCTGCCGACAGGCCGAGCCAGCGGACACCGCCCTTTCGCCGAGGCCGCCGCCAGATATCCATCCTGCTCCGCTCATCGCGGCCGCACATCACAAATTCGTGCGATCCGGCCGAGTTCCTCACCTGTTTGCGGTAGGGACGCCCCGGTCGCCCCGCTGGATCATGGAATCGACGATCCGCGGTCCAGTACACGGATCGTCGGACGGTCCCACGCGTGGCTGGACCGAGGAGGACTGCATGCACGACGCATACGCCAGGGATGCCCCCGCGGGGTCGGCTGATGGCGCGTCGCAGCCCGCCGAGCCCGGGCCGCGGCTGGGTTGGCAGCGCAGTGGCCACGGAGCGCATTCGACTGTGTTCCTGCACGGCTGGCCGCAAACGTCCTATGCGTGGCGTCGAGTGCTTCCGCTCCTCGACGAGGTCTGTTCCGCGGTCGCGCTGGATCTGCCGGGAGTGGGCCGGTCCGCACCCCAGCCACACGCGTTCGACAAGGTGACAATGGCGGCGAATGTACGTGCCGCACTGGATGATCTGGGACTGGGACAGGTCTTCCTGGTGGGCCACGACATGGGTGCGCTGGTCGGTTACGCCTATGCGCGACGGTATCCCGCCGCCGTCCGGGGATTCGTCAGCGTCGACACGGCACTGCCCGGTATCGCCGGCTGGGAGGACGTCACACGCTCGCTGGCCTACTGGCATCTCGGATTCCACAGCGACAGCGCCCGCGGCCGCTTCACTGCCGAGAAGCTGATCCAGGGCAATCAGCGCGAATACTTCCGCCGATTCATCGACCGCTTCGCCGCGCACCCGAACGCTGTCGACGACACCGATATCGCCACCTACGTATCGGGCTATCGGGACACGAACCGACTTACCGCTGGGTTCAAGATGTTTCGCGCGCTGCCGCTCGACATCGCCGACAACGAGCGCGCCACCGAGCAGCTCGACGTGCCGATCTTGCTCGCGTTCAGCGAGTTCTCACACGCCACTCTCGCAGACACCGTCGCGCAGGGCCTGCGCGACGTCGGAGTCGCCGACGTGCGCACCACCGAGATCCCCGACGCTGGGCATTGGCCGGCCGAGGAACAACCGGCGGCACTGGCCCGCGCCATCGTCGAATTCGTCGAATCGATCCAACCCCATCGATGAAAGGATGCCGATCTGGTCTTCGAACAGCTGGTGTGCCATTTGGTACAGCCCAGCGGTGCTGTGTCCCGAGTAGACCTGACCTCGGCGTTCGCGGAGACGGCGGTCACTGTGCGGAAGACAATCACGATGTCGTTCTTCGTCCACTCGAGACAAGAGCGCGCGTTCGCTACCGGCCTACCCTTTAGCTACCGGCTGCACCGCATCGAAGAGCGCACCGGCCGGTCGCTCTCACGTCCACGAGATCTGGCCGAACTGTGCTTCGCCTTCGAAGTACACCGGCTGTTGCTGTAACCCTGGGCTGGGCACTGTCGCCAGGCCAGCTAGCCGACACCCACCCGCGCGGCGGTGTCCTGCCGTACACCATCGCGGCGGCGAGATTGTTCGCCACCACATCGACTCCGATCTTGCCAGGACAAACCATGAAGAAATCGAGGAGCCCAATCGAAGTACGGAGCTTCCGAATCGCAGGAGAATGAGCACATGGTGACCTATTCCGAACACGCCGAGGAATTGACAGCGGCCGACGAGATGGCCGCCCCGCTCGATTTGCTGCTGACCAGTTCGGCCATTGGCATCGGCCGCCGCCTGCTGCCCAACAACTCCTGGAGCCGGCTTGCGGTGCACCTGGCCCGCCGTCCGCGCTCGGTCGGGAAACGGGTCTCGGCGTTGGGCCAGGAATTGGTGGACATCGCGCGTGGACGCTCGCAGGTCGCCCCGGCCAAGCCGGATAAGCGGTTCGCCGATCCCGCCTGGCAGAGCAATCCACTGCTGAAACGCGCCATGCAGGTGTATCTGGCCGCGGGCGAGACCGCAGAGACCATGCTGACCGACGCTCACTTGGACTGGCGCGACGACCAGTGGATGCGTTTCGTGGTCGACAACGCGGTCGATGCACTGGCTCCGAGTAACAATCCGCTGCTCAACCCGCTGGGCTGGAAGGCGCTCATCGATACCGGCGGGCTCAGCGCCCTACGCGGGCTGCAGCATTTTGTCACCGATATGGCCGGTGCGCCACGAATTCCGGCGATGGTGGAGCCGGACGCGTTCGCCGTCGGCGAGAACCTCGCCGTCACCCCGGGATCGGTCGTGCTGCGCACCGATGTCTTCGACCTCATCCAGTACGCGCCGCGCACCGAAAAGGTGCGCACCGTTCCGCTGCTCATGGTGCCGCCGGTGATCAACAAGTTCTACGTGATGGATATCGCACCGGGTCGCAGCATGATCGAGTACTTCCTCACGCAGGGGCAGCAGGTATTCGCCATCTCCTGGCGCAACCCCACCGCCGCGCAGCGCGAGTGGGGATTCGACAGCTACGGGCAAGCCATCCTCGACGCGCTGGCCGCCGTGCAGCGCATCACCGGCAGCGAGCGCACCCATCTGCAGGCCTCCTGCTCCGGCGGCATTCTCGCAGCCATGACCGCAGCCCACCTCACCGAGATCGGGCAGGACCATCGGCTGGCCGGGTTGACGCTCATGGTGACGGTGCTGGACGAGAGCCACGCCGGATTCGCCGCGGCCACCCTCGACGAGGAGACCGCCAAAATGGCGATCGCGATGTCGGCGCGCAAAGGGTACCTGGACGGCCGGGCGCTGGCCGAGATGTTCGCCTGGCTGCGGCCCAACGATCTGGTGTGGCGGTACTGGGTCAACAACTACCTGCAGGGACGTCAGCCCGCCCCGTTCGACGTGCTGTTCTGGAACGCCGACACCACCCGGATGACCGCGACGCTGCACCGCGACATGGTCTTGCTCGGCGTGCACAACGCGCTGACCGTCCCGAACTCTGTGAGCATGCTCGGCACGCCGGTCGATCTGTCGCGGGTGACCGCGGACAGCTACGTGGTCGCCGGATTGACCGACCACATCTCTCCCTGGCAGGCGTGCTATCGCAGCGCGCGGCTGCTGGGCAGCAAGGATCAGCGGTTCGTGTTGTCCACCAGCGGCCACATTGCCGCCCTGGTGAACCCGCCGGGAAATCCCAAGGCCGCCTATCGGATCGGGCCCACCGACGACGCCGATCCCGGCAGGTGGGTGAATTCGGCACCACAGCAGCGGGATTCGTGGTGGCCCGATTTCGTGCTCTGGCTCGCCGAACGCAGCGGGCCACAGCGTGACGCGCCCGCCGGGCTCGGCTGCCCGGAACTGCCGCCGCTGGATCCGGCGCCCGGAAAATACGTGCTCGCACGCTGAAAGGCTGGTCATGACAACACAACTCGAAACGCCCGCCGATCTCGTCGGCATGGTCGGCCACCAACTCGGGACCACCGCCTGGATGGAGATCACTCAGCAGCAGGTGGACCGGTTCGCCGAGGCCACCGGTGATCACCAGTGGATCCACACCGATCCGCAGCGTGCCGCGGCCGGGCCGTTCCACGGCACTATCGCGCACGGGTATCTCACCCTGTCCCTCGCGCCGGTGGTGATCGCCGACGTACTGGAGATTCGCGAGCTCGCCGCCGCGCTCAACTACGGCCTGAACAGGGTGCGCTTCCCCGCACCGGTGCCGGTGGGCGCCAAGATCCGGGCGGCGGTGACGCTGAATTCCGCCCAGCAGAAGACATCCGGCGTGGAGGCGGTCTTCGGCCTCACCTACGAAATCGACGGCGGCACCCGCCCGGCCTGCGTCGCCGACGTCGTGGTGTTGTACCTATGAGCGCCCCCGTGCCCGCCGACGCCGTCGAACAACGGCTGATCGCCGTACTGGGACAACAGATCCGCGTCGACGTGCGCTGGGGTTCAGGTGTGCCGCTGGTGCTGTGCAACGGTATCGGCGCGGCGCTCGAGGTATTCGATCCGCTGGTCGCCGCATTGAATCCGGCGACCACGGTGGTGCGGTTCGACGTGCCCGGCGCCGGCGGGTCTCCGGATTCGCCATTGCCGTATGGATTTCCCTATCTCGCCGCGGTACTCGGCGCAGTGCTGCGCAAGCTGGGCATCCACGGGCAGGTCGATGTGCTGGGCCTGTCCTGGGGAGGTGCGCTGGCGCAGCAGTTCGCCTTTCAGTATCCGCGGCGGTGTCGTCGACTCGTGCTGGTCTCCACCGGCACCGGCGTACTCATGATCCCGGGCCCGCCCCGTGTGTTACTGAAAATGCTTACGCCACACCGGTTTCTGGACCACCGCTATGCTGCCCGCATCGCCGGGGAACTCTACGGAGGCAGTGTCCGCCGTGATCCCGCCATTGTCCAGCGGCTGTTCGATCGGCAGCTGATGGCGGGCTCCCGTGTCGGCTATCTGCATCAGCTGCTGGCCGGGTCGGTGTGGACGAGCCTGTTCGCACTGCCGCTCATCCGCCAGCCCACGTTGATCCTGGCCGGCACCGACGATCCGATCATCCCGGTCGCCAATGCCCACATCATGGGTCGATTGCTGCCGCATGCGACGGTGCACTTGCATCCGGGCGGGCATGTCGACCTGATTGCCAACGCATCGGTGCTGGTGCCGGTGATCGAGACCTTCCGCGCGCCGTGGTCCTCTCGAGAATATGCCGCGAAACAACAGACCAGGGATTTCGTTGTCGACGGTGACATTGTTCGGGCCGAAACAGAGGGCGCACCCTAAAATAGGTGATGTAGGTCACACATCATTATTCGGATGATTCCTCGCGCAGGGAGCTCGAAATGGACCTTCAGATCGGTGTCGCCGACGCTCTCGGAACCGACTACTTCTTCTTGCGGGAACGCATCACACCCGCTCAGTTCGATGTCCTTTCGCGCACAAGGGAGTTTGTCGCGAAAGAGGTTCGCCCGGTCATCAACGACTATTGGGAGCGGGCCGAATTCCCCTTCCCGCTGCTGAAGAGCCTGAGTGAGGTCGGGATCATCGGCGACGGCATCGTCGGCTACGGCTGCCCGGACCTGGATCCGATTTCGGTGGGCCTTGCCTACATGGAACTCAGCCGCGGTGACGGCAGCATCGGCACCTTCGCAGGCGTGCAGGCCGGACTGGCCATGCAGTCGATCGCCCACTGCGGTTCGGAGGAGCAGAAACAACGGTGGTTGCCCGAGATGGCGCGGCTGGAGAAACTGGGTGCTTTCGCGTTGACCGAGCCCGACCACGGCTCGGATTCGATCGGGCTCGAGACGAGCGCCCGCCGCGTCGGCGGTGACTACATCATCGACGGCGCGAAGAAATGGATCGGCAACGGCAGCATCGCCGATGTGATCGTCGTGTGGGCGCGCGACACCGAGGACGGTCAGGTCAAGGGTTTTCTGGTGGAGAAGGGCACGCCTGGCTATAACGCGCAGGTCATTACCGGGAAGGGTGCGCTGCGGGCAGTGTGGCAGGCGCAGATTCAGCTCGACGGGGTGCGGGTCCCGGCCGAGAACCGGCTGCCCGGCGCAAACTCGTTCAAGGACTGCGCCACGGTGCTGGTCGGCACCCGCAGTGCGTGCGCGTGGATGGCGCTCGGGCACGCGCTCGCCGGATTCGACACCGCACTGACCTACGCCAAGCGGCGCATCCAGTTCGGAAAACCCTTGGCGGCTTTCCAGATCGTGCAGGACCGTCTGGTGAAGATGCTCGCCGACGTCACCGCCATGCAGCTGTACTGCCTGCAGATCGGCACGCTCGCCGCCGAGGGACGTCTGCAACCCACCCTCGCCGGACTGGCGAAGATGCACAATACGAGCACCGCCCGCACGGTCCTGCACACGGCGCGCGACTTGCTGGGCGGCAATGGGATTCTCCTGGACTTTCAGGTCATGCGGCATATGGCCGACGTCGAAGCCGTGCACACCTTCGAGGGCACCGAAACCATGCAGACCCTGATCGTGGGCCGCGACATCACCGGTATCAGCGCGTTCGCCTGACCGGGCGCCCAGAGCATTGTCAGGAGCAGCGATGCCCGCCATCACTGATTTCCCCACCACGACGGCGGCCCGCGACAAGGTCGTCACCGCAGCGGAAGCCGTGCGTCTGATTCGTGACGGTGATTCGGTCGCCATCGAGGGATTCGGGGGACAGTGTTTCCCCGAAGAGCTCACCCTCGCGCTCGAACAGCGCTTCCTCGAATCCGGATCGCCCCGCGATCTCGGCATTGTTTTCACCGTGGCCCAAGGGGACCGCCGAGGCCGGGGGCTGGACCGTATCTGCCATCCCGGATTGCTCTCCCGGGCCATAGGAGGGCATTGGGGGATGAGTCCCGGCATCCAGAAACTGGCTGTCGGCAACGAAATCGCCGCGCACAATCTGCCCCAGGGCGTGCTTGCCCAGCTGTTCCGCGACACGGCAGCCGGAAAGCCCGGCCTGCTCACCCACGTCGGGCTGGGCACGTTCGTGGACCCTCGGTTCGGCGGCGGCAAGGTCAACGAGCGCACCACCGAGGATCTGGTCGAACTGATCACCGTGGCGGGCCAGGAATTGCTGTTCTACCGGGCATTGGCGTTGGATGTCGCGCTGCTGCGCGGCACCACCGCCGATCCCGACGGCAATATCACCATGGAGCGTGAGGCACTCACCCTGGAGGCGCTGTCCATCGCCACCGCCGTGCACAACGCGGGCGGACTGGTAATCGTGCAGGTGGAGCGGATCGCCGAGAGCGGGTCGCTCAGTCCGCGCGAGGTGAAGATTCCCGGGGTCCTCGTCGATTGCGTGGTGACGGCGACACCGGACCACCATTGGCAGACCTTCGGCACGCCGTACTCACCGGCCTACAGCGGCGAGATCCGGCGCGTGCCGCTGCACTACGCCACGCCGCTACCGCTGACCGAACGGAAAGTCATCGCACGCCGTGCTGCGCTCGAACTGCACGCCAACAGCGTGGTCAACCTCGGTGTCGGCATACCCGAGGGGATTGCCGCCGTCACGATGGAAGAGCGCATCGCCGACTTCCTCACACTTACCGCGGAACCCGGCGTGATCGGCGGAATACCTGCCGGCGGAGCCGATTTCGGCGTGGCGGTCAACGCGCACGCCGTGCTCGACCAGCCCTACCAATTCGACTTCTACGACGGCGGCGGACTCGACGCTGCCTTCCTCGGCATGGCGCAAGCCGATCGGGACGGCAACGTCAATGTGAGCCGGTTCGGCGCCAAGCTGGCCGGTTCCGGCGGTTTCATCAACATCAGCCAGAACGCCAAACAGGTGTTCTTCCTCGGCACTTTTGTCGCACCAAGTCGCACGGCCGTCGTGGACGGCCGGGTCGTCGTCGATCCGACTCCTGCCGCAGCGAAATTCCTCGATGCCGTGGAGCAACGTACGTTCAGCGGTGCACAAGCGCTGCGGACCGGTCAGCCGGTCTTATACATCACCGACCGCTGTGTGTTCCGATTGACCGAGGACGGATTGCTGCTGACCGAAGTCGCGCCCGGAATCGATGTCGAGCGAGATATTTTCGCGCACATGCCATTCAAGCCCATCATCGAGGCCGAACCGGCCCTCATGGATTCCCGCATCTTCGCGCCGAACCCGATGGGACTGAAAGACCGGCTGCTATCGGTCCCGATGCAGGCCCGCATGACCTACGACGACAAGCGGAACATCTTCTTCCTCAATATGGAAGGCCTCGCGCCGACAACCGCGGACGACGTCGAAACCATCCGCGCGGCAATCGAATCCCGGCTGCTCCAGATCGGCCGAAAGACCCACCTGGTGGCCAACTACGACAACTTTGCCCTCCCGGCGGACCTGCGCGACCTCTACGCCCGCTCGGCCCAGGACTTCGCCGATCGCTTCTACCTTTCGGTAAGTCGTTACAGCACAAGCTCCTTCATGAGACTGAAGCTCCGAGATCATCTCGCCGCCCGCGGAGTCGCCCCGCACATCTACGAGAACCGCACCGAGGCCCTCGCCAACGTCGGAACCCCACTCACCGACTGACGCCCGGCAGCGATCACTGACGCCATCGTCCCGGGAGCAGGGAATCCGAAACCCGCGCCCTGATCGAGCGAAGCGGCGAGCAGGAAGCGGCGGTCTACCGAACGGCTGGCGCCGCCATTAGGGCGTGAGGACGATCTTGCCGCGGGTGTGGCGGCGTTCGAGCTCGGTGTAGGCCTCGCGGACCTGCGTCAGCGGATAGCTCTTCGCGATCGGCAGCTCGAGCTGTCCGGGCGATCAGGCGAGCCAGCTCGGCGAGTATTTCGGCGCCCGACCCGGCCTCTGCCCCGCCGTCGGTCTTCACCCCGTACTTCGCGGCGGCCGCGTAATCGGCGATGGTGTCGATGCGTTCGGTCGCGACGCCGAGGGCAAGAGCCAGCTCGACATACCCGCCGCCGTAGGTGTCGATGAAGGCGTCCACGCCACCGGGCGCGGCGGCCTTGATCTGGTCCCCGACGCCGTCACCGTATGCCACCGGGAGCACGCCGTGGCTGCGCAACCACTCATGGTTGCCCTCGCTCGCCAGGCCGATGACCGTGGCCCCTGCACGGCGCGCGAGTTGGACGGCGAGCGAGCCGACGCCCCCGGTGGCGCCAGAGATGACGACGGTGTCGCCCGGCTCGAGGTGAACGGAGTTGACCGCGCCCCACGCCGTCACGCCGACGACGTACAGGCCGCCGGCCACCGCCCAGGAGACGTGCTCCGGCTTGTGGACGAGGTCGCCGGCCTCGACCAGGACCAGCTCGGCCTGGGAGGCCCGGTTGTTCGAGAACCCGATCACCTCGTCGCCGGGCGAGAATCCGCCGACCCCGGCGCCGACCTCCTCGACGACCCCGGCGAGGTCGCTGCCCTGCCCGGACGGGAAGGTCGAGGGGAACATGTCCGCCAGTGCTCCCGTGCGGATGACCGCCTCGCTGGGGTTGATGCCGGCCGCCTTCACCCGTACGAGGACCTGCGCCTCGCCGGGCACCGGGCGTTCCACCTCGTCGATCCGTAAAACGTCGATCCCACCGAATTCGTTGTACCTGACTGCCTTTGTCGTCATCTCTGCATTCCTTTCGGTTGGAATACCCCTGATGACACCCCATGCTGGTGAGCACGAAGCGGCGCACACCGGCCTGCGACGCCGCGGTGGCGAGGTTGGCGTTGCTGACCGTGTCGATCTTGGTTCTTGTTCGAGCCGGTGTACCCGGCGGCGGTGGTAATCACCGCGTCCGCACCGTCCATGGCCGCGAGCAGGGAGGCCGGGTCGCGCATGTCGCCACGGGCGATCTGCACACCTCGGGCTGCCGATCTGGTTGCGCCGGTGGCCGGGCGGACCAGCGCGCGCACGTTCTTGCCGCGGGCGAGGAATTCGTCGACGACCTCGGAGCCGAGATGCCCGGTGGCACCGACCACGAGCACTAGCGCGGCCGGATCCGGTGCGGTGCTGGACATCATGGCTACGCCCGACTGAGTTCGAGCACGGGAATGGTTCGCACTCCGGCAGTTTGGCGTTCATACGCGGCGAAGCCCGCGTAGCGCCGCGCCTGCTCGGCGTAGACGCGATCGCGTTCGGCGCCGGGCAATTCGCGGATCGTCACCGGGTATGCGTCGGTTCCGCGTTCGACGCTGCCACCACCTGCGGCGGCCAAGTTGAAGTACCAGTCCGGGTTGGTGGGTGCTCCACCGCTGGTCGCGAAGACGTAGATGATGTCGGGCTCGGTGTCGTGCGGAAGGTACATCACCGGGCTGACGAACTCCCGCCCGCTCTTGCGGCCGCGATGATGTAGCAGGACGAGCGGAGCACCGTCGAAGACCCCGCCGACCCTGCCCGCGTTCGCTCGAAACTCCGCGATGGTCTGTGCGTTCCAGTCGCTCATGTCGAACTCCTGTCGTTTGTTGCTATGTAAACAAATCTAGGAGTCAGATGGTTACATGTCAACAAATCGAAAATCCGGGTAGGGTCGATCGCATGGATCAGGAGTCGCTGAACGAGCGGGAGACCCGCGCGTGGGTCTCGTTCCAGCACATGCGGATCGAAGTGAACGTTGTGCTCGCCCGCATGCTGGTCCGCGACTTCGGGCTGACCGAGGCGGACTTTGTGATCCTGCTCAGACTGTCCAACAGCCCGGGGCACAGGTTGCGGGCCCGTGATATGGCTGCCGCGCTGCAGTGGGAGCGCAGCCGCCTCTCACGCCAGGTCTCTCGGATGGAGACCCGCGGCACGGTCATGCGCGCGCCGAGCGACGGCGACGCCCGCGGCTACGACGTTGTACTGACCGAGGCCGGGCGCGCCGCATTCCAGGCTGCCTGGCCGTCGTACGTGGCGGGCATTCGCCACTGCTTCGCCGACGTGCTCTCCACGGCACAACTCGATGCCCTCACCGACATCGCCGAAACGATCGACAGCCACTTCAGCGCGCAGCACTGCCCCGGCGGACTTCAGGACCCGGCCAAGGCCCCCGGAACCCGCACGACAGCGGCCGGCATCGAGTCCGCCATCGCAGCGGATGCGCTCGAATCAGCTTGCTGAGAACACGGTGGTGGCACTCCACCACCGGTTGCGCAAGGCATTCGCCGACCAGCTCGAGCGCCTCCGCGATGCCTTCCATCGCGATCGAGGAGGGTACGGCCGCCGGTGACGGCTCAGGGGCCCGCCGCCCAGTTCGGATTCGCCGCCGTCGACCTGGACGCATTGCGCAAGGGCGGCCGCCTGATGCAACTCGGCAGTCCCCTACCTGCTCGAGGCCCGCGCCGTACGGCGGCTTCGAGGCTTACCATAAGCGGGCTAACAGGCATTCAAAGCTGGGTTATCGCACGCCGGCCGAGCACGCTGCTGCCCGCACTCACACCCACCACCGATGGCGTCCTGCATCAACTGAATCTGGATAGGTATTACCCGGACTCAATTACCAAATAATCTCGTCATCGCGACCGATCAGAAACCTTGCGGACAGAGCGGAACTCATTGCACAGCTTGTGACACAGAGCGGCTTCGTCAGCCAAATAATGGGTTCAGCTGCTTTTGAGTACGTTGCCGGTCAAACGCACACGGGACGACCACAGAAATGCCAACAATGACATCGTCGAGCCATCAGACCGAGGAGACGTCGTGACCACGTACCGGGTTGGCTATATCGTCGGCAGCCTGTCGCAGAAGTCCATCAATCGCGTACTGTCCAAGGCGCTGATCCGCTTGGCGCCGTCCGAACTCGAGTTTGTCGAGATCCCCATCAAGGACCTTCCGCTCTACAACTACGACTACGACGCCGACTTCCCTCCCGAGGGCCGGGCGCTGAAGGAGGCCCTCGCCGGAGTTGATGCGATCCTGTTCGTCACCCCCGAGTACAACCGTTCGATCCCAGGAGGGCTGAAGAACGCCATCGACTGGGCGAGCCGGCCATGGGGTGAAAACTCCTTCACCTACAAGCCGTCCGCGGTGATCGGGACTTCGCCCGGCAAGCTGGGCACGGCAATTGCCCAACAGAGCCTGCGTAGCGTGCTGGGCTACCTCAACTCGCCGCAGATGAACGCCCCCGAGGCCTACATTCAATACCACTCGGATGCCTTCACCGAAGAGGGCGAGGTGCTCGACGACAACATCGCGCGGTTTCTGCGTGCCTTCATGGACGAGTTCGGAGCCCATGTGACGCGCGTGCTCACCGTCCTCCCGCCGCCGCGTTGAGATACCACCTGCCACCCATGGATCAGCGGACGCTCGCGACACCTGCACGGCTTTCGCACATAACGTCAGAGCGCTACGCTTCGCGAGGCCGAAGCGTACCCGCGATCACCATCATCAGTGCCTGCAGCGCATCGTCGCGGGCCGCGGCGGGGTCGGGCGCGTGCGCGACGAGCATGCCTGCTTCGGTCGCGGCGCTGAGCAGTAGCTGCGCCAAGATATTCACCTGCACGTCCGGGATCTGCCCCGCCGCGCGTGCGGCCTCGAGCTGCGGGGTGAGCAGTCCCAGTCCGTTGCGGGCTTCGAACTCGCGCCACGCCTGCCAACCGAGGACGGCGGGCGCGTCGGATAGCGCGATCTGGATCATTTCGGGACGACAACAGATATCGAGGAAGGTACGCAGACCGATGGCCAAGGTGTCGAGCAGGTCGTCGGGGTTCGGGGCCGCCGCCATGGCCGCCGCGATCTCCTGGGTGTTCTCCCATTCCAGTTGTTCGAGCACAGCGACGAACAGGCCGCGCTTATCGGCGTAGTGGTACTGCAGGGCACCCCGGGTCACGCCGGCGACCGCGACCAACTGCTCGGCCGGAACGGCGGTGAAGCCGTGCTCGGCGAAGAGCTCGCGCCCTGCCCGCTCCAAGGCGAATCGGGTACTACGAGAACGGTTTTCATGGTTACGGAGTTGCATGCATGCGAGTGAACTCCACAATCAGCTCGGTCAGCAACTCAGGCTGATCCTCGGGGCTCGCGGTGTAGGAATCATCGATGAGTTTCAGTGTGGCGTTCGGCAGGTCGGCGGCCAGCCGCTCGGCCAGCGCGACTGGGAACAGCTTGTCCTCGCGGGCCCAGGCCAGCAGGATCGGGATGTCGATGGACGGGTAATGGGTTGCCGCCTCGAGGGTGTAGCGGCGATTCGCGGTCTTCAGGAATCGGCGCAGATCCTTGCGGATGGCGGCGGAGTTGCGGCTCGGCAGCAGGTAAGTATCGATGATCTCGGGGTCCACCTTGTGCTTGGCCACCCAACCCAGCGCGATGGGCAGCGGATGCAACGCACGGATCCGCAGTACTTCGGTCAGCGGCCGGATCGAGCCGGGGATGCGCGCCAGCGGTGGCAACAGATTGAACGGCGGCGGCAGGAAGCGCTCGTAGCAGTCCACCGACGCGAGCACGACCCGGCCGATCCGCGAGGTGCCGCGACTGAGCAGGACCTGCGCGATCGCACCGCCGGTATCGTTGGCGACCAACGTGACGTCGGAGAGATCGAGTTCCGCCATGAACGCCTCGACCAGATCGGCGAGACCGGTGGGGGTCAGATCCGCGTCCGGCACCGGGATGGAATGCGCACCGAGCGGCCAGTCGGGGCTCAGACACCGATAGCCCGTGGCGGCGATGGTCGGAATCATCTTGCGCCACAGGTTCGCGTTGACGAGCAGGCCGTGTACGAACAAGATGGGCGCGCCGGATCCGGTCTCGTAATAGCGAATGCGGCCGCTGGCGAGATCGACCTCGTGCGGCTGACCGAGCGCGGTACTGAGATGCATATGTTCCTCCGAGGACTTGGTAGGCGATCGACGGGCTGAGTGCGCAGGTGCAGGGCGTCCGGACTTCGCGACTTGTCTACCGCACGCCGTGCGGATCATCGGGCAGGCTGGACTCCTACGGTATTCAGCTCCGGCGCGGGTGGCCGCGAATCCGGTGCATCGGGCGTTTTGCTGCGTCGGCCCGCGAACCTGCGCATCAGCGGGTCGTCGATCCAGTGATAGATCACTGCGGCGGCGACGGTCGAGACGATCAGGCACAGCGCGGCGAAGCCGAGCCAGCCGAGGAATCCGAACTGCCGACCGCCGATGAACCACCGGGTGATCAGCACCATCACCGGAAATTGGATGAGGTAGAAGGCATACGAGATATTGCCGAACCAGACCATGCGCGGGGTGGAGTTCAGCCCACGCAGACCGGCCAGGTCGCGGGCGGCCAGCGTCGCCACCACGGCCGTCATCGGGCCGACCAGCAGCGCCGACATCTTGTAATTCACCGGGACGACCCAGGTGGCTGCATAACTGATCGCCAACGCCGCCAACGGCATTCGGACGCTGGTCAGTCGCCAGTGTCCTTCCAGTACCAGTCGTCCGGCCAGTACGCCGAGGAAGAATTCCGGCAGTCGTGATGCCGGGAAGTTGTAGCTCAGCCAATACGCCGGGGACACCGGGATATCCGGCTGCTGAAACCACGCTTGTGAAGCATGCAGTTCGAAAAAGGGTGATACATCGCCGCGAACCAGGCGCGGTGCGAAGACATTCGCTATGCCCTTGGGCCCCGGCACCCACAGGTAGTACGCGGTATGCAGCAACAGGATGAACATCAGCAGACCCCCCAGCCACCACCACAGCCGGTGGCTGGGGATCCGACGTACCAGCGGCAGCAGCAACGGAAAACTGAAGTAGAACAATATCTCCGAGCACAACGACCAAGACGGCACATTCAACCCGCCCACCGTCGTCCACTTCGGCACCCAGGTGTGCACCAGCGCCAGATTCGGCACCCACACCACCAACCGGTGCAGCGGCACACTCGCCGCCACCACGAATACCGCCGCCGCCACCAGATGCGTCGGGTAGATCTTCAGGACCCGCCGCCAATAGAACCGCGGCACCGAACTATTCGGCTTGAACGACCAGAAGATGATGAAACCCGACAGCACGAAAAAGAACGTCACACCGGCCGCGCCCAGTTGCATCGGCAGCAGCTGATGCAAGTGCCGGAACAGGTCCGACTTCTGGAACGGGTAGACCGGCAGGAAGACCAGCGCGTGCAGGACGAATACGGCGAACGCGGCCCACCAGCGCGCCCCGGTCAGCGACGGCAGAGCGGGGCGTCTCCGGTCGAGTTCCGCCAAGGCGTCCCGATCCCCCGCCACCACCTCGCTCGCCATCATCAGCCCGCGATCAGCTGCCGCAGCGCGGCAGCCACCACGCCGTCACCGTGCGACGACGGGTGCACCGGGGTGCCCATCAGTTCGCTGTTCGGGTCCAGGATTCCGGCCAGCCACGGCTCCGGCGAGCACAGGCCGTGTCCGGCGGTGACCGCCTTGGCGTCGAAGAATTCCACGCCGAGGGTCCGCGCGGCGGCGCGCTGCGCGGCATCCATCCGGTCCCACAGTTCGATCGGCGCGCCCGCGCGCTGCTGGACGATCGTGCCGACACCGAGCACGTTGATGCACCAATGCTGTTGCCCTGGCGCGTTCATCTCCGGATAGCCGACGAAGACAATGCGTGCGTTCGGCGCGTAATAGCGGACATAGTCGACGACCGGCTTGATCCGCTCCAGGTACTGCTGGGTGCTGACCCCGCGATAGTCGGTGGCGCGCCCCTCCGCCGCGGCCTCGGGGCCACATCCGCGAATCAGGTCGAGCACACAGTTGAGCAGGGTCTGGCGCAGCCGCACCGTGTTCTCGCCCCAGGCGTCGTTCAGCCCGGTCTGGATCAGCACGGTCTTGGTCCGCGGCCCGAACGATCCGGCCGAATCCGCGCTGCGCGCCTCGTGCGCCAACGTGAACCCCGGTCCACTGACCAAAGACGCACCACGACAGGACATATCGATGAAATCGGAGGTGCCCCAAACGTTCAGGTTCTTGGCCAGCTGCGTCGGCCACGAGGTCGGGCCGTGCGAGCAGTCCGGTTGAGCGCCGGGGGTGACATTTTCCAAGGCCGCACCGATATCGCCGTTCGCGGTGAAGGAGTCACCCAGCACCACAAGGGATTTGCCGCCGGCTCCGGGATCGGCCGTGGCGAACGGTGCGGACGCGAGCAGCATGGCCGAGGCGAGACCGAGCGCGGCCGTGGTCAGTGTGCGGTAACGGGTCGAGTACGTCATGGGCGTCCTTGTCGAGAGCAGGCCGAGTCGGGTGACCGGCGGGTCAGTAGCCGGGTTTCGGTTCGAATCCTGGATCGGGCAGCGTCGGTGGCTGCTGCGGTTGCGGCGCGGGTTGGGTTTGCGGCGCGGGTTGGGTTTGCGGCACTGGCTGTGGTGCGGGTTGGGGCTGTGGCGCCGGAGCCTGCTGCTGGGTCGGCGCCGGTGCGGGCGGCGGCGCACTCGCACTATCCGTCGTGGTGGGCGCGGGCGTTGCGGCGGGAGCGGTCGTCGGCGCGGTGGTGGCGATCGGCGCCACCACCGGCGCGGAGGTGGTCGAGGTGGCCGGCTTGGAACTGTCGTCCCCACATCCAGTGAGACCCAGCACAATTCCGCACAGCGCGGCGCAGGACAGCGCGAGTTGCGCTGGTCTCGATCGGGCTGCGATAGGTGTCATCTCAGTTTCTCCCAACTCGTATCTCGGTGAATCGCGTGATCCTGGGATGCCTGCCGACATCCGGACAGCCCTCATCCATCCGGGAGACGCCGACGGCCCGCATACCCGCCGCGGCCGCCGCGTCGAGTTCGGCGACATTGTCGGAGAGGAAGCCGATGCGATCGGGGCGCGCCCCGATCGCCTCCGCGATCACCCGGTAGGACCGCGCGTCGTTCTTCGGTCCGGCGGATGACAGGTCGAAGTGGCCGCTGATCAGTGCGGACAGATCGCCGAACTGGGTGTTGGCGAACCAGAGTCGCTGCGCCAGTTCCGAACCCGA
Organism: Nocardia sp. NPDC005998; assembly: GCF_040614395.1. NCBI lineage: Bacteria > Bacillati > Actinomycetota > Actinomycetes > Mycobacteriales > Nocardiaceae > Nocardia > Nocardia sp. NPDC005998. The sequence continues at coordinate 118,975 of NZ_JBEXUI010000012.1, forward strand.
GGAGAAGATGTACACCCGATCGCCCCGGCGCACCCACGCCCGGAGCAGCGGCGGTACATCGTCGTAGAGCGTTGCCGTCAGCACTCCGGTGGCGAAGCCGTCCTGCCAGATCAGCCCCTGCAGGGCTTTGAGCGGCTCGGCCTTGATATCGGCATCGCTCCATCGCGCGAGTTCGGCCGCGACCACATCCAGGTCGGCATGCGGATCGTGCAGCGCCGACCGGACCGCTTCGGCAATGCGCCCGATCCGGGGGTCCGGCCTACCCAACCAGTCGGCCAGGCGCGGTCTGGCGTAGCCGAACAACGTATTCCGCACGGCCGCCACGGGACTCACCGTTCCCTCGATATCGAGCAGCACCGCGTCGCCGGTATCGACCATTGGCTCGCCGCGCTCGCTCATCCGAGTAGCTCGTCCAGGCTCGGCATCCGCGCGGAGATCGGATCGCCGGTGAAGTCGCCGATCCAGCCGTCCTCCTGCTCGAAGAATCGGATGGCGCAGAACTGCGGTGTGGCGCCCATATCGAACCAGTGCGTCGTACCGGCGGGCACCGAGATCAGATCGCCTTCAACACACACCACCGCGTACACCTTGTCGCCGAGGTGCAGGTAGAAGCAGCCCCGCCCTTCGACGAAGAAGCGAATTTCGTTCTCCGCGTGGCGATGTTCGTCGAGGAACTTGGTCCGGGCGCCGGCAGCTCGGGTCCGCCATTCCGCGTTCTCCGGGTCCGGAACCATCCGCACCACATCGACCAGCCGGTAGCCGCCCGCCGCACACACGTCGTCGATTTCCCCGCGGTAGGCGGCGAATATCTCGTCCTGCGTGGCGTCCGCCGCCAGCCCCCTGGTCGGCCACTGTTCCAGGTGGATATCGAATGGCGCGAGCAGTTCCGCGATTTCGGCTCGCTCGGTCGTGCGCACAATTACCTCGTCGCGGTTGTTGTCCGCCATTACCTGCACGATCGTCATGGCTGGCCTCCTCGGGTCCGAAGGTGTAGTCCACACAGCATTTCCAGGCACTCCATCCGATTGCGCGCGGTCTCGAGGTCGGGTCCCCACACGGTCGCGCCGTGCCGATCGATCAGCACGGCCGGTGCCGAGTGATGGTCGAGCCGCGCGCGCAGTTCGGCCGCAATCCGGCGCACATCGTCGTGATTGGGCAGCACCGGGACTTCGAACCCGCCGTTGCGGCGCAGCCCGAATCCCTTGACGATCTCGAAGTCGTCGAACTGCACGACGGGTCGCTGTGCCAAGGTGGCGACCAGGGTCGCGTGCGGCGGATGCGCGTGCACCACGGCGCCGCAGTCCGGGAAGATCTGGTACAGCGCGGCATGGATCGACACCTCGGCCGACGGGCGCTGGTCCGGACAGCCAACCGCCGCACCGGTTTCCGCGTCGACCAGCACGAGATCCCGTGCGGTCAACGCCCCTTTGCTTCGGCCGCTCGCGGTAATGAGCGCATCGCCGGTACCGGGCACACGGACCGACAGATTGCCCGCGGTCCCGTCCAGCCAGCCGCGCCGGTGCAACTGCGCGGCCATCTCCGGCAGCCCGTAACCCAGTGCGGGCCATACCGTTCGGCGTTCGGTCACCACGGCGGTGACCAGGTCGCGTGGCGTCACATCGAAGGCCGGGTTGTAGGCGGCGCTCCCCTCGGGCGCGACCGGATGACCGGCGACCGAGGTGACTTCCTCGGCCGCGCGCTCTTCGATGGTGATCGCGGCGCCATCGATGATCGACGCGTCCATCGTGGATTCCGGCGCGACCACGACGAATGGAATGCCCGCCCGGGCCGCTGCCAGGGCCAGCGGATACGTGCCGATCTTGTTGGCCACGTCGAAGTGGGCGGTGACCCGGTCCGCGCCGACCAGCACACAGTCGACCAGCCCACCGGCGATCGCGGCCGAACTCGCCGAGTCCACACAGATCCGATGCGGGATATCGGCCTCCGCCAGCTCCCACGCGGTCAGTCGCGCACCCTGCAGCAGCGGCCGCGTCTCGCCGACCAGCACGCTCTCCAGCCGGCCGCGCTGGGCCAGTTCGCGGATGGCGCCCAGCGCGGTGCCCCACGCCACGGTCGCCAATCGGCCGGTGTTGCAATGGGTCAGGACCCGCAGACGGTGTCGTCCGACCATCGTCGACACCGCATCGGCCGCGCGCGCGGCCATCGTGCGATTGACCTGTTCGTCCTCGGTGAGTAGCGCGAGCGCGGCGTCGAGCACCGCGTCCGGCCCCTGGGCCAGGTAGGCGCACACTCGCCGCACCGCCCATGCGAGATTGACGGCGGTGGGCCGCGCCGCCACGATGCGTTCGGCATCCGCGGTGACCGCTGCGGCGTCCCCGCGATGGGCGCGGACGGACAGCGCGACCGCCAGTGCCCCCGCCGCACCGATCGCGGGTGCGCCCCGCACGGTGAGCGTCTCGATCGCGGCGATGACCTCGTCCACCGTCGTCATGCGCACGATCCGGAATTCGCCGGGCAGTGCGCGCTGGTCGACGGCGTAGATCACGCCATCCACCCAGTCCAGTGAGCGTTCCAAGGCCGGTACCTCCCCTGTCTCGGTAGTCCGGGCGGTCAAGCGCCGACGGTGAAGATCTCGAACTGGTAGACGAAGGCGTAGTCGTCGTGGAACAACTGCGTGCACAGGTCGTCGTCGCGGCGCAGGCCGCCGAGCAGTTCCGGTGCCGGCGTATGCCGAGACAGGAAGTTGCGGTAGCAGATTCGACCGTCGGTGCGCGCGATCCGCACCACTTCCTTCATCAGCGTGCCGAACTGTTCGCGGTCGATGCAGCTGGTCACATCGGACAGCGAGAACTTGTCGATCGAGCGGTCCGGCAGCGATCGGAGATGATCCATCAGGTCGGCACGGACGATCTCGACCCGAGTGTCGGCGGCTCTGATGGCCGCGACATTGTCGCGAAGCAGGTAGTGCGGCAACACCTCTCGGTTCGGGTAGCGGCCGTGGAACATAAACGACACCCAGTCGTTGTCCTTGGCGAGATGGTGGGTGAAGGTGTGCTCGAGCCGCTCCAGGACGTAGTCGCCGCACGATTGCACGTCGGTGACGACGCGGTAGGAGTCGTCGTTGAGGACCGTCTTCAGGGTGCGCTCGGTGAAACCGTGGCGGATCATGGCCCGCCACCGCCAGCCATCGATCCGGGTGCGATAGATCTCGCGCTGCGTATCCAGGTCCGGCGCCGCGAACAATGCACGCATCGCGGAGCCGTACAGCACTCGCATGGCGGGCGCGACCACCCGGACATACAGCTGCTCATGTCTGCCCGCCTGCAGCACCCCATTGGCAATTGCCTTGCGATACTTGGTGAAGTAGGCGACGGCACCGGGTGAGAGCTGTGGCGTCAACTCCTCGAACAGTCGCCACCGGTCGGCCGAGGCGTCCACGCCGAGGAACTCCAGCAGCGTGTCGTAGGAGAAATGCCGGATCGCGGCCAGCTTCAGCTCGAGTAGGTAGGTCTGCCCGGCGGAACTGTCCACCGAGGTCACCGAGCGGGGATTGCCGACCACCAGACTCAGTGCGCGGCAACCACTACCGGTCACCGCCAAGACATCGTCGCCCTCGGCGATGTCGAGCGCACGCAACTCCGAGCGGGAATCCTCGTCGCAGGTGCTGTAGAGCAGCCAACGATCTTTGTTTTCAGTACTTTTCACGGTCTGCTACCCCTCCGGGGACATACATCGGGCGAGAAGATGCGCGTCATGCCTGCGCCACATCCGACTGTTCGGCCTCGGCATCGACCGGCGGCGGTGGCGGTTGCGTCGGCAGCAGCGCGCCTGCCGCGACGGCCGCCACGGCGCATACGCCGGTCACGACCAGGCAGGTGATCTGGAATCCGTGCAGAAATGCCGTCTGCGCGGCGTCCTGCAGTGTGTCGGCCAGGGCGTTCTGGCCGCGGGCGGCGAATCCGGCCGCCTGTTGCAGCGCGGCACCGACCGAATCCCGACTCGACTCGAGTACGCCGCCGGGCACGCCGGGCACACTGCCGTCGGGCAGTTTGTCGATGTAGAGCGAGTGGTGCACACTGCCCACCACGGCGATGCCCAGCGTGCCGCCGAGCAATCTGGTGGCGTCGTTCATGGCGGAGCCGATGCCGGCCTTCGCCGCGGGCACCACACCCATGATCGACTCGGTCGCGGGGATCGCCACCGACCCGATGCCGAGGCCGATCAGCACCATCTGCGCCGCGATCACGGTGTAGCTGGTCACCACATCATCGACCGAGAACCAGGCGTAGGCGATACCCATCAGGATCAGTCCCGCGGTCACCACACTTCGGGTGCCCAGTTTGACGACCAGTTTGCCGCCGAGCACCGACCCGATGATGATCGCCACCGCGACCGGGATCAGCCGCACACCCGCGCCGAGCGGTGTGTAGGACTTGAGGAATTGGAAGTATTGCGTCACCAGGAAGGTGAAGCCGTTGAGCGTGAAGAACGTGATCGTGATGGTGCCGCACGCGGCGGAGAACCGCAGATTTCGGAACAGCCGCACGTCGATCATCGGATGCTCGGTATTCAACTCACGGAACACCAGGACGACCAGCAGCACCGCGGACCCCGCGAAGCCGAGCAGACTCGCCCCGCCGAGCCACCCGCGATTCGGCGCCTCGATAATGGTGTAGACCAGCAATCCGATGGCCACCGTGGACAATACGAGGCCGGGATAGTCGAGACCGGGTGCCCGGGGGTCCTTGGAGTTCGGCACCACCAGCGCGACCAGCAAGATGCACAGCGCACCGACCGGTACCACGACGACGAACACACTGCCCCACCAGAAGTGGTCGAGCAGCAGTCCGCCGATGATCGGTCCGAGCACCACGCCGATCCCGGATACCGCGCCCCATACGCCGATTGCCGCCGCGCGCTCGCGGCGTTCGACGAACACATTGGTCAGGATCGACAGCGTGGACGGATAGATCAGCGCCGCACCCAGACCCATCACGGTGCGCGCCGCGATCAGCTGCCCGGTCGAGTCGCACAGCGCGCCCGCGCCGGTCGCCACCGTGAACACCACCAGACCGGCCAATAGTGTGCCGCGCCTGCCGAATCGGTCACCGAGACTGCCCGCCGCGAGCACCAGCGCCGCGAAGGTCAGCGCGTAGGCGTCGACGATCCATTGCAATCCGCTGGTGCTCGAGCCGAGTTCGCGCACCAGGCTCGGTAGCGCGAGGTTGACGATCATCGCGTCCATATAGATCGCGATGACGCACAGGCACAGCACGGCGAGCACGAGCGATCGTGATCGCGATGTCGTTGCGGTCATGAGATATGAACTCCTGCTTCGTCGTTCGCGCGCATCGCGGTGGCGACGAGCGCGGCCTGGAATGACAGTGCGATCACGTCGTTTGTCACCAGCACCGCACCGCGGACCAGATCACCGACGACATATATCCCGCGCACCGGTGCGCCGAACGCATCCAGCGGCTCGAAGGTGCTCACCTCGATACGGACCCCACCGTGCGGGTGGGCGGTGAGCAGACCGTCGTCCAGCAGTCCGGCGAGCACGGGCTGGGTTCGCAGCGCCGCGATATCAGTGCCCGCACCGGTCGCATTGATCACTACGTCCGCGAATTCCGTTGTGCCGTCGAGGTGTATCGCGAATCCTTGGTCGACACGTTCGACCGCGTGCAGTCCGCCGAATACGCGCAGTCGCCCCGCACCCATGGCCGCGAGCACCCGCCTGGCGGTTTCGGGTGGGATGGGTGCGCCGTGCACGAGCAGCGGCGTCAGCCACTCGGCGAAGAATTCGGTGCGGTCCTGCTCCACGAGCAGCTGCCAAGCGGGCAGCAGCATCGGCGACGCGCCGTTGACCACCTGCTGCCATCCGCGTTCGATTCCCCCGTCGAGTCCCGCCAGCTCGTGCTCGAGCATCGCCTGGGTGGTCGGACCGCAGTCACGCACCTCCGACCAGTCCGGTGGTTCGGTTGAGGCGGCCGCGATATCGGCCATCAGCGCCCGGCCGAAGTCGACCAACCGCAGCATTCCGGCATCGACCGCCCGCTGCATACACTGCTCGACGTGCGGAATGGGTGCGGTGGTCTCCGGACCGCGCAGCCGCGGCAGCCGTCCGGACCGCGAAGCCAGCAGAACCGGGCCGGTGTGCCCCCGCGCGGCCAGTGTCAACGCGGTATCGATGGCGGTGAGCCGGGTGCCGAGCACCGCGACGCGCGCATCATTCGGCAGCGCGGGCAACTCCCACGGATCGGCGAAATAACCCGGCGCGCCGACCAGATCCGGAAAGCGATCCGACTGCGGCAGCATGCCGACGCAGATCGCGATGCGATCGGCCGCGAGCACGCGGCCGCTCGCACACTCGATCCGCCACCGCCGCATATCACCGACCGCCACCCGGATCGCCTCATCGGCCACGACATCGACCACGACGCCCGCCGCGGTCGCGTCCTGCACCGCCTGATCGAACATGTCGCGCACATATCTGCCGAACAGGGCGCGAGCGGGAAATTCCGCGACCGACTGACCGGCTGCCGCTGCCTGATCGGTCAGCCAGCGCTGGAATTCGTCCGGATCGGCGAGATTCAGGCTGGACTTGGCAGCCCGAGTGTTGATCAGGTGTGTCGGCTCGGGTGTGCCGAATGGCAGCCGCGTCGCGACCGGATCGCGGTCGACGACGACATATCGGGTGCCCGCGGGCAATCCGGGCAGTAGTTGCCTGGCCAGCGCCGTGCCCGTCGGTCCGCGCCCGATCTGGACGATTACCGCGTCCTCGGCCTCGGAAGTCATGGGTTCAACCTCGAATTCTGATCTGCGGCAATGGTTGTCAGGTGACGATCAACGGCTCGCCCGCCACGAACCGATCCAGCGGTCCGGCGATGCCAGTGCGCGATGGCGGATGGAAGGCCAGCGCACGACAGGCGGTGTAGAGCAGCGCGCTGGAACCCACCATGAAGGCGACGCCGCCCAGCAATTCGGTCGCCAATGCCGAGGTCCGCTCTACGGCGCGCTGCACCGCGAATCGGACATGCAGTGCCCGCGCGACGGTGCTGGGTTCGCCTGAGCCCTCCATGATTTCGGTCGCGACGGCCTCGATGGCGGCCATCGCCGCCTCCAACTCACCCACCAGCAGCATCCGGTCGACGGCGGTGCCGCGCCCCTGTTCCGATACCCGCTCGACCAATCCGCTGGCCATACCCAGATAGCAGGCCGATACCAGCAGCTCGAAGGTCAGCCAGCCGGCGGTGAGCGCCGCGTTGAGGCTGTCGGTCTTGCCGAAGAACGACACCGAATCGTCGGTGATCTCGACATCGGTCAGCACGACTTCTTCGGTTTCCGAGCCGGGAAAGACCAGCCCGGTGCCCAGCGGACGCACCTCGATACCCGGTGACGTAGCGGGGATGACCGCCAACGCCAACTCCGCTTCGTCGGCACCGTCGGGCCGCAGCAGCACGCTGGCGGTGAGAATGTCCATGGACCGCGACAGACTGCACGGCTTCTTGCTGCCGTTGAGCTTCCACCCGCCCGGTATCCGCTCACCACGCAGCGTCGGTGCGATGACACCGGCACCCGGAATCCCCTCGGCGAAGGCCGATGCCAGATAGAGTCCACCCGCCGCGACCATCCCGAGCATGGCCTCGGTGCCGGGGCCCGGTGGGATCGCAGCGACCGTGCACGAATGCATATTCACCGCGATCGCCAGTGACGGCGACCGGCTGCCGAGCACGCGGTGGATATGCGCGGCCTCCAGCAGTGAGGCGCCGAGTCCGCCCGATGCCTTACCGACGAGCAGTCCGGGGCCGCCGAACTCGCGGAAGATCGACAGCCCCGGGCTGTCCTTGGATTCGAGAACTTCCAGCGGCACCTCGCGCAGTTTTGCATCGAGTCCGGGGACAAATCGTTCGGCCGTTTCGCGTTCCCGCGCCATGAATCGCATTGCATTCTCCGATGATCGAGCTGAGTCGTTGATCCCCCCGTGTGTGTTTGGGTCAGATGACGAAGAGTTCGTCGGCGAGCATTTCGTCGAGGCTCTTCTCGAAGGCATGCGCGATCTGATCCAGGTCTTCGGTGGTGTGCGCGGCGCTGATCAGAAAACTGTGCAGTTCCGGCAGATACACCTGGTGCTTGCGCATGTAGTAGGCCAGGGCGATGGTGGCCTTGAAGTTGCTGCCCGCCATGCGTTCTCGGTACAGGCCCGCCTCGCGGTGGCTGAAGTTGAGCGAGAAGATCGAGTTGCGGGCATTGATCCGGCAGGCGATATCGCGCTGCTCGGTGGCTTCGCGCATCATGTCGGCGAGACGCTGGGTGTTGTCCTCCAGTTCGATATAGATTTCCTGGTGCTCGCGCAGATAGCGCAGTGCGGCGAGGCCGGCCGCGCAGGTGAGCGAATTACCGCTGAGCGTGCCGCCCGCGAAGACCTTGTTCTCGTAGTCGTAGAACGGATCCTGCGAACTCTTGGCCATATCGATGATCCGCGCGTCACCGACCACCGCACCGCAGGGCAGACCGCCGCCGATCACCTTGCCCAGACAGGTGACGTCGGGATGGATATCGGCCAGTACCTGCACGCCGCCGTAGGCAACGCGGAATCCGGAGACCACCTCGTCGAAGATCAGCGGAATATCGAGTTCGGTACACAGCCTGCGCAATTCGGCCAGGAATTCGCTGTGCAACGCGACCACGGAGGTAGGCATCGGCTCGAGGATGACGCAGGCGAGTTCGTCGGCGTGCTCGCGGAGCCGGGCCAAACCGGGGATGTCGCCGTACTGCAGCACGACGGTGCTGGCCACGCTGCCCGGATCCGAACCGAGCGATCCGGCCACCGGTGCGGGACGGTCGCGGTCGCCGGCGAAGCGGAACCAGGAACTGACCATGCCTTGATCGGAGAAGCCGTGGTAGTGCCCCTCGAATTTGGCGACCACATGCCTGCGTCGATACCCGCGGCACATCCGGATGGCGAACAGGATCGCCTCCGTACCCGAATTGCACAGGACGGCCTTCTGGGCGGCGGGCAACGCGTCGACGAGTAGTTCGGCCAACTCGATTTCGGACCGGTTGCCGATGCCGTTGACCAGCCCCCGCCGCGCGCCGTCCGCAATCGCGGCATTGATCGCGGGATGCGCGTAGCCGAGCAGGTGCGGACCGTAACCGCCGGATAGGTCGATGTATTCGTTACCGTCGAAGTCGCGCACCTTGCCGCCGGTTGCCTCCTCGACGAATACCGGGAAGCCGCTCGGAAAGAAGTACCGGTCGATATGCGTCGGCGCGACCAGTGTGTCGTGGGCGCGGTCCCGCAGTGCCAGTGAGGTCGGCATCTGCTGCTGGAAGCTGGTCGCGAAGCGCCGTTCGACCTCGGCGTTCATATACGGCGAGTAGCGGTCGGTGAATTTGCGCGCGTTGGCCCAGATGTCGATCTCGGGATTGATCTGGGAGGCGAAACCCTCGCAGGAGAGGAAGACGAGTTCGACCTTGGTGAAGTTGGTGGTGTACTGCGAATCATATTTGCGCAGAACGGCGCTCACGTCGTTGAAATAGGAGACGGTCGACCACTGACTCGAGCTGATGTCGAAGTGATAGCGCAATACTTCGGCCATCTCGGTCCGATAGGACTCGCGCCCGCGCTCGAGTTTCTCGTTCGCCACCACGAAGTACCGGGTGAACCGGTCGATCGCGATATCCCACTCTTTGCGGGTGCACGCGTAGTAGAACGACGACAGACCCCACTTCTCGTCCTCACTCAACTCCACCGTGACGCCATAGTCCAGCAGGACCAGCTTGCCGTCCGGGGTGAACAGGATATTGCCCGGATGCGGATCACCGTGGCACATGCCGTGCATGTACAGCATCGTGTAGATCACGTCCTGTAGCCGCTGCGCCAGCCGCTCGCGCGGGAAATCGACTGTGGCGGACTCCTTTCCGGGGATGCCGTCCATATATTCCATCACCAGCATCCGATCGGTGACCAGCTCCGGCAGCGTCTGCGGCACCAGCACATACGGGTGCGATACGAAATTGGCGCGGATCCGCTCCTGCTGTTGCGCCTCCAGGGTCATATCGGCCTGCGGCCGCAGCAGCCGTGCCACCTCGTCGAATCGCTTGGGCAGGTTCAATTCGCGCACGCGAGGCGTGGTCCGATGCACCAGCTTCAGCATCGAACCGATCGCGCCGAGGCTGTGGTCGATCTGCTCGGGAACTCTGTTCTTGACCAGTTTGACCGCGACCCGGCGGCCGTCGAGCAACTCGGCGAGGTGCACTTGCGCCACCGACGCGCTGGCCACCGGCCGCAGATCCAGCGTGCGGAAGGTCGCCGCGAGCGGTCCGCCCAGTTCCCGCTCGATGGCCGCACGCGACTCGACCGGCGACATATGCGGCGTCCGGTCCTGCAGCACCCGCAGCGTATCCACCCACGACGGCGGCAGCAGATCCGAGCGGGTCGCGGCGATCTGGCCCATCTTGATATAGATCGGCCCCATCCGAATAAGGAATTCCAGGATCGCGTCGGCGCGGCGCTGTTCGGCGTTGCGACCGCGCTCGCGGATCGACGTGATCGAATACTCCACGGCGCCGAGTGCGGTGAAGGTCGCCGCCTTGGCCAGATGTCTGAGCATGGTCCACCTGTTCCGATCGGGCGTCAGAAGACGAAAGAGAAGGCGCCGAAGGACATTCCGGCGCTGCCGACCCAGCCGACCGCGCGATCGCCGGGATGCAACCGGTCCTGCTCGATCGCGGAGGCGATGGCGGTCGGCACCGAGGCCGACACGACATTTCCGGTCCGGTCATAGACGTGGTGCACGGCGTCGCCGAGCCCGACCTTGTCGGCCATGCCCTGCCAGTACCGCTTGCTGGAGGCATGGGTGAACAGCGCCGAAACCTCGTCGGTGCGCACCTCGAGCCGGTCGAACACCTCGAGCGCATCCGTGGCGCCCATCTCGTGCATCTCGAATCCGTAGGAGGTGAAGAAGCCGACACCGTTGGCGGCCAGCTTGTTCGAGGGCTCGCAATAGCCCTCGTAGCCATCGAGTGTCACGTTGCACAAGGCCGCCAGATCGGGACGCGAGGCGAACCGGAACTCCCACGGCTCATTGTCCTCGGCGGTGAGCACGGTCGCGGTGGCCGCCTCGCCGAGGGTGTATGCCGGGAACGTCGATTCCAGCGCCTCGAGCCGCGGCATGCGGAACAGGTGTGGGAACACCACACCGCCCCAGCGCAGGTTGCACTCCGCGTTGACGATCAGCGCGTTGCGGAATTCTCCTGTCCGGAACAGGGATTCGGTGACCTGCACCGCCCTGGTCCAGCTCATGCAGGCATCGAGGATGTCGAAACAGTGCGGGTTGTCCAGCCCGAGCGCGGCCGCCGTATGGTAGGCCCCGCCCGGTTCGATGAATCCGCGGCCGATCCCGGTATAGATCAGCAGGTCGATATCCCGCGGCCGCAACTGCGCCCGTTCCAGCGCCGAGTTCGCCGCGTCGCGCAGCAGCTCTATCGGGCGCTCCCCCTGATCGAGCCATTGCCGCGACGCCGAGCCCGCGTACCGCAGGTAGTAGTCGACCTTGCGCAGGGCGTCGTCGAGATCACCGGTGAAGCTGTCTGCGCTGTGGGTGGCGATCAGGTCGGTGATGTCGGCATTGGTAACGGTCCGGGAGGGTAGTGCGGCGGCCGCCGATCGGAGCCTCATCTCGCCGCGCTCCTGACCCCGGTGGGATCCCCATCCTGCGGCGCGCTCACAACATCATCGACGGCCGGTGTCAGATGGTCCGCGATGATCCGGGTCATCGCCGCGATGGAGGTTGCTTCCCACATCAGTTCCGGCGGGAACCGCTTGCCCGACCACATTTCCAACCGGTCGTGCAGGTTCATCTGGTCGACCGAGCCGAGCCCGTGCTCGGCCAGCGAACGAGCCGAGTCGAGCCGCGGACCGTCCGACCCCAGATTTTCGGCCATCCATTCCTGGATCTGGGTGAGCAGCCCGTGCTGTACCAGCTCACGCATCGACGGCGTTGCCGACATGCCTGTGTCGGCGGATGTTTCGATGGTCACCATGCCCTCCCAGCGGTGGACCTCGGCGAGCGCACCCGCGAGGAAGTCGGATTTGCATTGCTGGCGGCGAAGTTTGCCGCTCGTGGTGCGCGGAATCGTGCCCTGGCCGATGAATACGATGGCGACGGGCACGATGGCGTGCTTACGCGCGACCGCGTCGTGCACCGCGGTGACCAGCGCCTGCGGGCTCGGGCCCGCGTCCGCCCGGTACTCCGCGACCAGGACCAGGTTCTCCTGACCGTCACGTTCGACCGAGAAGGCGATGACCGCTCCGGCCCGCAGCGATGCCACGCCGTTCACCACGGTGGTCTCGATATCCTCGAGGTAGTAGTTCACGCCGTTGACGATCATCAGGTTCTTCACCCGGCCGCAGATATACAGCTCACCGGCGTACCAGAATCCGAGATCCCCGGTGCGCAAATAGGTTCGGGCATCGCCCTCGCCGGTGATCCGAGCACGGAAAGTACGTTCGCTGTCCTCGGGGCGATTCCAGTAGCCCGGTGACACGATCGGTCCACTGACCCAGATCTCGCCGACCGCGCCGTCGGCCGTTCGCTGCCCGGATTCCGGTGTCACGATGGCGATGTCGGTGCGCATGACGGAAATTCCGCAGCCAACCAATTCGGTCCCCGGAGCATCGCCGACGGGCACCGCCTCGCGCGCGCCGAGTGCCGTCGTATCGAAGCTCGTCGCGGCAAACTCGACACCCGAAGTCCCCGAGGTGACCTTGAGGGTGGCCTCGGCCAGGCCATATCCCGGCGTCAGCGCGGTCGGGGCCAGGCCGTGCGGCTCGAACGCGGCGCGGAAGCGGTCGAGTGTGGCCTTGCGGACGGGTTCGGCGCCATTGCTCACCAAACGCCAACTGCTCAGGTCGAGTTCGGCGCGTTGTTGCGGTGTCGTCCGGTCCACGCACAGGTCGAACGCGAAATTCGGTGAGCCACTGTGGGTTCCGTGATAGGCAGAGACCGCCGACAGCCAGCGGATCGGGTTCTTGACGAATGTGGACGGCGCCATCAGAACCGCTTTGGTCCCGGTGAATACCGGCAGCAACACGCTGCTGACCTGCCCGAAGTCATGGAAGTGCGGTAGCCAGGACACCACGACACTTTCGGTATCGACGCCCCAGCCATACACCAACTCGGCGCACTGGTGCAGCATCATTCCGTGGTGGATGATCACACCCTTCGGCACCGAAGTAGACCCGGACGTATATTGCAGATAAGCGATGTCCGTCTCCGCGATTTCCACTTCGACAGCATGTTCCGGTGGTTCCGTTATTGCGTCGGACGCAATTCTGGGTAGTCCCGCGATGTACCACTCGTCATCGAGATCTGCCATTCCTCCGACAATATCGCCGGTGCTCAATACAATGCTCGCCTCGGCATCGCGGGCAATCGTATCGACCTGTTCCAGCACATTGGGCTGCGGCGGGAACAGCGGTACCGCGATAACGCCCGCGTACAGGCACCCATAGAATGACACCACATAATCGAGGCCCGGCGGATGGAGCAGCAAGGCCCGATCACCAACCGCGACCTCCCTGGTCAACTGGCATGCGATCGCCTGTGCACGCTGCTGGAGTTCCCCGTACGTCAGCGCCTCGACTTCCTGTCCCGCGCTGTCGAGGAATACGAAAGCGGTTTCCGCGCGATGCGTTTCCACTCGCGCATTCAACAGGTCGACCCAATTACGACAGTCCGCGTCAGGAATCGACGGTGAATTCTTCATGAACACCCCTGAGTCATGCATATGCCCCGCGCGATGGACAGCGGAAGTCTCTCCACGGAATTGTCCGCTTCACCATTGAAGCCTGCGCCATCCAGAGATACGAGCACTGATCGCGAAGCTATCGCCGACATTAGCGGAGCCTAAATCGGGCGTCAACCGTGACAATCTGAATTCAGCAATATGACATCCATGTTAAATGACGCGTGCCGGGGCGCCCGCAGAGACGGCGTTGCCGGCTCGGCCGACCGCGCCGCCCACCCGGCAGACGGCTCTGACCAGGCACTCTGATTGCAAACCGGTCGGTTGGTCGCCATGCGTTAACACATTGTGCCCCAATAGGTTTCGAGACTGTTTACCCAAAGTGGCCGCTCGCCAGGGCATTTCGCCGCTAATGTCGGAGCGCATGACGAACACCAGTGAAGTGGATGACCTCGTTCTCACTCCCGCGGTGGAACTCGCACAACGTATCCGCGGCCGGTCGCTATCACCGGTCGAAATCGTCGATGCGTACCTGAAACGCATCGACGCCCATAACACCGCGATCAACGCCTACGTGTGCGTCCTTGCCGATCAAGCCAGAACGGCGGCGCTAGCGGCGGAAAAGGACGTGATCACCGGGCGATTACGGGGACCTCTGCACGGCGTCCCGATCGCCGTCAAGGATCTGTTCGATTTCAAGGCAGGCGTGCCGAATACCTTCGGCGTCAAGGAATTCCAGGCATATGTGCCCGCGGAAACCGCGCCGCACGTGACCAGACTCGAGCAGCTGGGCGCGATCGTCCTCGGTAAGACGAACACCCCCGAGTTCGGGCATAAGGCCACCACCGACAACCGACTGTTCGGCCCAACCAGCACACCATTCGCGCCCGGACACAATGCGGGTGGATCCTCCGGCGGCAGCGCCGCGGCCGTCGCCGCGGGGATGTGCGCACTGTCGCAGGGCTCCGACGGCGGCGGCTCCGTGCGTATTCCGGCCGCGATGTGCGGCGTCGTCGGCCTCAAACCTTCTTACGGACTGCTCGCCGGTATCGTGCGACCGGACGCGTTCTTCACCCTCGATCCGTTTATGGGCAATGGGCCATTGGCCAGGTCGGTCGAGGACTGTGCGCTCATGTTGGACGCGATGGCGGGCTTCGACGCGCGGGATCCGGGCAGTGTCCCACTCCCCGAACAGCGCTACCGCGACGCCGTCCTCGCCCCCGTCGCCGGCTTGCGCGTCGCGTATCTGCCTACACTGGGCGGCTTCCCGGTGGCCGAGGAGGTGCGTGCGGTCCTCGACGAGTCGGTACGCGCGCTCGAAACGGCGGGCGTGACCGTCGAGATGCCGGAGGTGACACTGCCCGCGCCGCATCAGGAGATCACCGATCTGTGGATGCGGCTGACCGGCTCGGCGATGGTGTGTCTGATGGAGATGTTCGGCGATCTCGGTCTCGATCTGCGCGCGGTGGCCTGGGCGGACCTGCCACCGCACCTGCGCGCCGTCGCCGACCGCGGCTTCGCACTGAGCACTGTCGAGAACCGCCGAGACCAGTTCCTGCGCACGGCGGTTTTCGACATGATCAACGGCGTACTGGAGGACTACGACGCGATCGTCACCCCCACAACCGCGGTAGCGGGCGTCGCCAATACCGAAGACGGCTGGACCGTCGGCCCGGACACCGTCAATGGCGAGTCGGTGGATCCATTGCTCGGCTGGTGCCTCACCCACCCGTTCAACTACAGCGGGCACCCGGCGATCTCGGTACCCGCAGGCACGAGTCCAGTTGGACTGCCGGTGGGAATGCAGATCGTCGGCCGCCGCTTCCGCGACGACACCGTACTCGGCCTCGCCGCAGCCTACGAACGAATCCGACCCTGGCAGCACAACTATCGAAAACTGTTCGTCTGATCGGGTGAAATCGCTGGGCGCACAGCGACTGCCGAATTGACGTTCCGCGCCAAAGTCAGGTGCTCTGCGCGCCGCAGGCACGCAGACCATTCACAACCCTCATCGCCAGAACGAGACTCAGATGCGCAGCACGCTGGTTCCTAGCTTGACCGCCACGACCGGAAGGTCGTGAACGGAGAACAACCGACCCGTATCGACGAGCCGGTTGTTCCGCATGCGCGACGCTTACGCCGTGCAGGAGCGAGGGCCGGGCCTCCGCTCACTAATCGCGATGTCAGCCGATCTGCGTTGCGACGGGGGCACTGATGTCACCGGCGGCATGCAAGGTGTTGTATGCCTGCGCCAGGGCGGCAATCCCGACCGGGACGCCAACCACCAGACCACCGATGATGGGGCCCACCGCTGCCCCGATCCCCAGGCCAGGGATACAGCCACCGATCGCGCCGACGACCGCGCCGACGACGCATCCACCCACGAGCCCCACCACGCCACCGGCCATGGTGCCCACTGTCACGGCCAGCATGAATTCGTTGCCCGCCTGACTCAGCGCATTGTCGATATCGGCCTGCGGATTGGCACCGTCGACTGCCGCAACCGGGGTCGAACCCCGGAGAGACGGTGAAAGCGGCTGCACCGCAGTAGTATTCGTCTGATCCGCAATCATCTGATCCTGCGTCACCGGCAGCGTCGACGGCATGGCACTGCTCCAGGTGTCGGCGCTGAGGATGGCCGGTTCCGTTTCTGCGGCCGTCAGCGTGGTTGGTGCGGGGGCGGCCGTAGCCACCTCTGCGGTGAGGGTCATCAAGGTCGCGGTCATCGCGGAAGCGACGATGATGCGGGAACGGTGGTTCACTGGATCTCCTACAGACAACATGGTTTTCTGTGCTACCAGCCGAAATATGCTGTGTAGCAAGGCGATCGGAGGGCGAGACGATTGCAGGACGCTTGCCCCCGATCACGTTCGAGGCCGCGCGGATTACGCGGATTCCGGGGCGGGTTCCAAGACGACGAAGATCTTGGAGGAGGGCTCGAGCGTCTCCCATTGCCCGGTGAATCCGCGCGGGAACAGGAAGGCCTCACCGGCGCGGAACACTCGCCGCTCGCCCGTATCGTCGATCACAGCGACACTGCCGGTGAGCATTACGCAGATCTCGTCGACCGGGTAGTCGACCACCCGCAGCACACCCGGTCGCCCCTCCCAGGCACTGCCGATCATGCGGCCGGTGGCGTCGGAGCAGCCGCGCCATTCGACTTCCGCCCAGTCTGCGGAGGCGGTCCAGCCTTCGGGCCACTCGGGCACCACTCGGGTGCCGATGCCCAAACCGATGGCGCGCACGTCCTTGACACCGATGGTCATGAGTTTCCCTTTTGCGCTTCCAGGACCGCGCCGAGCCGGCGCAGTGCGTTGTGTGTGATCTGTTCGGTGCAGAAATCGCGCTCGATGAGGCCGTTGACCCATTCGCAGGATCCGGCGTTGACAACCGTGCCCGCGCCGCGGGTGAACACGCCGACCATGCCCGCACCGTAGTGGCGATCACGCTGGTATTCGGGGACGTCGTCGCCGTAGAGGAACGGGAGCAGCATGTCCGCCTCGAACGCCGGTGCGCCGAGCGGGACCTCACCGTTCCATCGATCTTCCGCGCCGATGACGGCCGGAGCCAGCGCCAGGATCTCCAGGGTGTCCGGAGCCCCGTCTTCGAAGGTCGGGTAGGGCAGCCCCTTCCGGAAGGTGTAATCGACACCGTCGAGTTCGAAAGCCGCGGTGCAGACCGGAGCGCCACCGATCACGTCGCCGTAGTACAGATCGGTGCCCTCGAAAAGCCAATGCTCGGGCCGATATACGGTGAATCCGCCGCTGGAACGCGGTACCGCGTTGCCATACCGGCTGTACACACCACCGAACCCGGTCAAACCCATGGTCTGCGCGCCCGGGCGACCGACGATCGGAGCGTCCCACGCGGTAGTGACCCGGCTCGGATCGGTGGCATGGAGCGGGTCGAAGGCGGGAATCTTGTAGCAGGTTTGGGTAGCGCCGGTGTCGTCGAGCCGGACCTGCCAGAGGAAGTTGCCGGCGAAGCGGGCGACATTTCCCCCGTTGTCGACGAAATCGTCCACGGCGTCCCGCATTTCGGCTGTCCAGTACTCGTCGTGCCCGACGATCACCAGGCATCGGTAGTCACTGAGCGATTCCGGACGGAAGTGCAGGTCGTCCTGGGTCAGGTAGTCGAAGTCGTAGCCATGGCTCTCGGCCCACACCACGAATGGCCGCTCGTAGGTTGCCCAGAACGCGTCGGCGTGATGGCGGGAGTAGCCGTTGGCGAACGCCCACTCGTATGCCTCGTGATGTGGCTGCCAGAACGGTGGCGGGGTGTAATCATGTCGGCTGCGCGGTGCGCCAACGGGTTTGCGCAGCATCCCGCGGGCGATAGGGCGTTGCGTGGACACCACCGGCGCGGGGATGTCGACCTCCGGATCGTCACCAACCCCGCGGTAGTGATTCGCGCCGCCCCAGTCGTTGTATGCGGTCATCGTGGCGGTGGTGAGCATCAGCGCGTATCGGGTACGTCCGGCGACGGCGGACCGCAGGACGAAGAAGTGTTCGCGCTCATAGACCCGGCCTTCGACCTCGATCCGCGCGATCACCAGGTACATACCCGAGCGCCACTCCTCGGCGATGGGGATGCGCACCGCGACGGGCCAGCCGCAGCCGACGGCGTAGCTGTCGGCCGGGGTCGGGTGGGACTCGCCGGGCAGGTCGTCGAGCCGGTACACGATCTCCGGATGCGCTCCGTCGCGCGCCACTTCCAGGCTGTAGCGTTCGGCGGTGGTGTGCACGTGCACCGCGACCGAGTCTCCCGCGGTGTAGGAGAATTGGTCTGTGTAGCACCAGATTTCGGGTGTCGAAGGATCGCCGCCGGGGATCTCGCACTGCCATCCCGGCACGGACCAGGCGTGTCGCGGAAGCCGCTGCTGTTCGGTCATCGAACCACCTCTGCTGTGGGTAGGGTTTCGGTATTGCCGGATAGGCGCCGGTATCGATCAGGTGCCGCGGTGCGCAGCCACAATGCTCGTCCGGCTCCGATTGCGAATCCCACCGGCAAGGGCGACAGCATGATCGCGTTACCCACCGGTCCGAGGCCGGTCAGCATCGGCATGTTCTTCATGAGCAGCGCCATCACGACAACGAGCAGAATCGTCGCAAGTCCCGGTGCGATCAGCCTCTGCCACAGCGTTTCCCCGCCCGGGGCGTGCCGCAGGTAGCGGATCACGGCGATGCAGACGGCGATCTCCAGCGCCATCACACCAACCAGCGTCGGGGTATTGGTCCACAGCACGATCTGGGTGTAGGGGTCAAGGGATGTCAGGCCGAAGCCGATCAGCGTGCAGACCACCACCAGGGTGTGCACGAGCCCGGCCGACTGCGGGGTCTTGGTTCGTGCTCCGGTGCGGCTGAACCACGCCGGCAGCACCCCGTCACGGCCGAGCGCGAACAGATACCGGGCCCCGGCATTCTGCAGCGCGAGCGCGCCGGCGAAGAAGCTGGTGATGATGAGCACCTGCATGACCGAAGTCATTGTCGCGCCGACATATTCGGTATTGAGGTCGAACACCAGCTGAGACGGGTCTCCGGCCAGGAGTTCGGCCAGGCGGCTCGGCCCCGCGGCCATGAGAATCGCCCAGGAGATGAAGGTGTAGACCACCGCCAGCACGACGATCGCGATGTAGGTGGCGCGCGGGACGGTGCGCTGGGCGTCTCGCGCCTCTTCGCTGTAGATGGCGGTCTGCTCGAATCCGATGTACACAACGAAGGTGATCGCGAACAGCGCGCCGATCGATCCGGTCATCAGGTCTGCGGGATTGAAGCTGTCCGCCGAAAGCCCTTCGTGTCCACCACGGATCAATACGGCGATGGCGAGCACGAACAGGACGCCCACCTCGGTCAGCAGTAAGACCGCCAGCACCTTCGCGCCGATATCGACCTTGAGGTACGACAGCAACGCAACAACCGATCCGAGAACGACCGCAGTCATCTGCCACGGCACGGAGGCTCCAAGCAGCAGGGCGATTCCCTCGGATGCGAAAACGCCTGTGGCGGCGAGGAATCCGATCTGGCCGAGAGCGTAGGAGAGATAGGCGACCATGGCCGACCCGGCGCCGATGGTTGGTCCGATGCCTCGGCTGATGTAGGCATAGAAGGCGCCGCTGTTGCGGACGTGCTTGCTCATGGCTGTGAAGCCGACGGCGAACACGACGTACACGATCCCCGCGATCAGATATCCGGCAGGCGCCACCTGACCGGCGATCAGGAACCCTAGCGCCGCGAAACCCGCCATGACGGTCAGCGGTGCGGCGGCAGACAGTACGAAGAACACCAGATCGGTGGTGCCGACGACGTCGGATCTGAGCTCGGTGGATGCGGACTGCGTCCCGGCGGTCACACCGGTTTCGGAGTGTTTCAACGGATCCCTTCCGAGCGCGCCGACGAATTCCGGACGAGGCCCGCCTGATTGCAGGCCAGCACCGAGAGCAGTTCGTAGGCCGCGTGCGCTGCGGCGATCCCAGTGACCTCGGCGTGGTCATAGGCCGGTGCGACCTCGACGATGTCCGCGCCCACCACGTCGAGCCCGACCAGTCCGCGCAGGGTCGCGAGCAGTTCTCGGCTGGACAGGCCGCCGGCTTCCGGCGTGCCGGTGCCGGGGGCGAAGGCGGGGTCGAGCACGTCGATATCGAGCGATATGTACACCGGACCGGTGCCGAGGCGTTTGCGTATTCGCTCCACAACCTGCACAACGCCGTCGTATTGATAGTCGTCGGCGTGCACCACCTGGAAACCCAGGCACTCGTCGGACCGCAGATCATCGGAGCTGTAGAGCGGGCCACGGACTCCGACGTGCAGGCAGCGACGTGAGTCGAGCAGACCTTCCTCCGCGGCACGTCGGAAGGGAGTGCCATGGGTGAAGCGCGCGCCGAAATAGGTATCCCAGGTATCGAGGTGCGCGTCGAAATGCACGACGGCCACCGGGCCGTGCTGAGCGGCGACCGCGCGCAGTAGTGGCAGAGCGATGGTGTGATCACCACCGATGGTCAGCAGGCGTGTTCCTTTCGACAGCCAGCTTCGGGCCTCGCTCTCGATGGTGGCGACGGCTTCGTCGATGTCGAACGGGTTGACCGCGATGTCTCCGGCATCGGCGACCTGGTGGACCGCGAACGGATGCACGTCCAACGTCGGGTTGTACGGTCGCAGGAGCTTGCTGGCCGCACGGACGTGTCCGGGGCCGAAGCGCGCTCCCGGTCGGTAGCTGACCCCGGCGTCGAAGGGAACTCCGACGATCGCGACATCGGTCCGAGCGACCTCGTCGACACGCGGCAGTCTGGCGAAAGTGGCCGGGCCGCAGTACCGGGGAACTCGGCTCGCATCGATGGGGCCGAGGGATTGCTGCGATGACATGGAAAGATGCTAGGTGGGCCCCGGAGCCACCAACCATCGACGCAATGTAGAAACATCAACGAACCTGATGGACACTGTGTCTATGCCTTTCACTGTCGCAGACCTGCTCGAACAGGCACAATTGCGGCTCGAGCTGATCGCCGGGCAAGAAGCAGTCCACCGCACGATCGACGCCGCACATGTAACTGAGCTATTGCGGCCGGGTAGCTGGCTGCAGGGCGGCGAGCTGCTCATGACTGCCGGGTTGCAGTTGTCCACGGACGAAACACAATGGCGCGACTTTGTGCGTGATGTGGTCGACGGCGGGGCGAGCGCGCTGGCGCTGGGGCTGGGGCATGGCTTGCCGTATCAGCAAGCGCCGACCGCCCTCGTTGCAGCCGCTGAGGCCGAGGGGATTCCACTGCTGCTGGTGCCGGACGAGACTCCGTTCATTGCCATCACCAAGGCAGTTTTCGCGGCTCATGCCGCCGAAGAACGACAGGTGCTCGAACGCACGCTCGCCGTGCAGCGAAGGTTGACGGTCGCGGCCGCATCTGGGGGTGGTCTGGATGGACTGATCGGAGTGTGGTTCCAGCTGACGAGCCTGCCCGCGATAATCACCGACCCGCTCGGCCGGGCGATCGCCACCGTCGGCGACGAGACCGACCGGTTGATGGAAGCCGCACGCGGGCTCATCGATGAAATAGCACCGCACGGTCTGCGTGGCAGCTCGGTAACCGATATCGCCGGACGGGCGCTCAGCGTGCAACCGGTCGGCGCCGGTCGGGTGCGCGGTTACGCCCTGCTGGTCGAAGCGGACGCCCGCGAAATCCGGCTCATGAAATCGGCCTTGACCTCATTGGTCACGCTCGAACTCGAGCAACGGTATCTGGCCGGCGACGCCGAACGGCGCGCCCGGGCAATGGCTCTCGATCAGGTCCTCGCCCCGAGCGCGGGCGCGAGCGCGATCCGAGATATGTTCGACCAGCTGGGCATTCGCACCAGTTCGGTCGTGGGATTGGCCATCGAACCCCCTGCGGGACGCACCGAAGAACTCGCCGCCGATCTGGCCTACGCGTTACCCGGCGGTCTGGTGCGCACCCTGGGTAGCGGCGTCGAAGCGATTGTCATCGACGGTACGGATCTGCCGTTGCTGCTCCGCCGCTTCGCTGCCGAACAACCCGCCGGTATCGGCGACACTGTCGCGCCCGAACTGGCGGCTTTGTCTGTGCAGCAGGCGCGTTCGCTCCTGCCCGTGAGCGCTCGGCTCGGGCGGCCGGCCACCTCGCGTGAAGGCAGCACCAGCAGTCTGCTGCTGTCGATCGCTTCCCCCGACGTGCTCACCGCGTTCGCCGAGAACACGCTCGCGCCGATCGATATCGCCGATCAGACCGGTGAACTGGTCAGCACCCTCCGGGCTTGGCTCGATACGAACGGCACCTGGGACGCCACGGCCGAGCGGCTCGGCGTTCACCGCCACACCGTCCGCAACCGAATCTCCAAGATCGAGAAGCTGTTGCGACGGTCATTGGAACCGGCCGCCACCCGGCACGAGCTGTGGCTCGCCCTCCAGGCTCGAGATACCCTCGCCGCGCCGGTCAGCGGTGCGCGCTCATGACGTGCTTGATGCGGGTGTACTCCTCCATGCTGTACATCGACAGGTCCTTGCCGTAGCCGGAGTGCTTGAATCCGCCGTGCGGCATCTCCGCGGTCAGCACCATGTGGCAGTTCACCCATACCGCACCGAAATTCAGCGCGCGCGCCATGCGTTCGACGGTGCCGTGGTCACGTGTCCAGACGCTGGACGCCAGCGCATAGCGCACATCATTGGCATAGGTGATGGCCTGGGCCTCGTCGACGAACGGCTGGACCGTCAGCACGGGACCGAAGACCTCCTCCTGGACGATCGGATCGCTCTGACACACCCCCGTGATAACGGTTGGCTCGACGAAGAACCCGCTGTCTCCCAACCGTTCACCTCCGGTCACGACCGTCGCATGAGAAGGCAGCGCGGCCATGGTCTCCAGCACGGAATCGAAGTGGCGACGGTTGTTGAGCGGGCCGCAGAAGCTGTCCGGATCCTCGGGTTGCCCCGGCCGTAGGCTCCGGGCGTTCTTCGCCAGCGCTTGCACCAGATCCTCGTGGATGGATTCGTGCACCAGCACGCGTGTGACAGCGGTGCAGTCCTGACCTGCGTTGAAAAACGCCGCCTGGGTGATATCAGCGGCCGTGGACTCGATATCGACATCGGCGAACACCACGGCCGGAGCCTTGCCGCCGAGTTCCAGATGAGCGCGTTTGAGCCCGCGCGCGGCCGACGCCGCGACCGCCATCCCGGCTCGCACCGATCCGGTGATCGACGCCAAGCCCGGCTCCGGGTGCGCCACCAGCGCAGCGCCGCTCGTCGCGTCGCCGAGGATCACGTTGAAAACCCCGTCCGGCAACAGTCCCCGGGTCAGCCGCGCCAGCACCAGAGTGCTGTCCGGGGTCGTATCACTCGGCTTGAGGACAACCGTGTTCCCGGCGGCGAGTGCCGGACCGATCTTCCACATCGCCATGAGAAACGGGTAATTCCACGGCGTGATCTGAGCGACCACGCCGATCGGTTCGCGGCGGGTATACGAGGTGAACCCCTCGACGTATTCGCCTGCGGACCGGCCCTCCAACAGACGGGCCGCGCCGGCAAAGAACCTCAGCTGGTC
The DNA here is from genome assembly GCF_040614395.1 of Nocardia sp. NPDC005998. Taxonomy (NCBI): domain Bacteria; kingdom Bacillati; phylum Actinomycetota; class Actinomycetes; order Mycobacteriales; family Nocardiaceae; genus Nocardia; species Nocardia sp. NPDC005998. Next base: position 142,724 of record NZ_JBEXUI010000012.1, read on the forward strand.
GGCTCCCGCCGCAACCTCCTCCGCGGCGATCACCGCCTTCGGCTGCCCGGTGTTGCGGCATTGCGCCGCAACCAGCTCGGAGCTGTGCGCCTCGATGGCATCGGCCAGCTTCAGTAGAGCCGTCTGACGCTCCCGGGGCGTCGTTGCGCCCCAGCTCCGGAATGCCCGTGCGGCTGCGGCCACCGCCGAATCGACCTCTGCCGCGGTCGAAACCGGTACATAACCAGTGACGGTCTCGTCGACCGGATTCACCAGCTCGAGCACGTCCTCCGATTCCGAAGCCACAAACTTGCCGTCAATGAAATTCTCGAGCACACGACTCGCCATATCTCAACTGTCCATCCATGTGGGGAGCGATCAGCTCGAGTGTGCGGAGCGATAGCCGTGCAGCGCTACGACGCCGTGTACAACTGCCATCCGGTCTATTCGACGCTACGTCGGGCGATCGAGATCCCGCGAGGAGCGAATGCCCGCAGGCGCGTGACAGGCCCTCGATCCGGGTGGGATGGGGGTCGCTATTGCGTTCGAGGCCTGTAGGGGCGTGGTTTTCCTGTCATTCGCTGGCCGAGTCGGGGTTCCCGGGGCACCAGCAAAAGGCCTCGATGGACGCCAGCATCTCAGCGAGCTCGATCGCATCGTCAACCCGAACACGCGGCACCGCAACAACCTACAGGGTTGCGACCACCACAATATTTCGATAAGATAATATTGATATCATATAATATCATCTCAGTAAGATGCCTTCGGGTAGCGTCTCGAGATCATCGCGGTTCCGGCCGAACGCCAGGCGCCACGATCTGGACTCCAGTCATGCGTTCCCGACTGGGCCGATGCTGATGACGCGGACTACTGAGCTTCATCCACTATCAATGGAGAATTTCATGCCGAATACCGATCGTGTCGCCGTTGTCACCGGCAGTGGGCGCAGCATCGGCCGGGCGATCGCGCTGCGTCTGGCCGCGGACGGGGCGAAGGTCGTCGTCAACTACAAGAGCAATGCCGAGGCGGCCGAGGAGGTCGCCGCTACGATCGAAGCAGCCGGTGGGCAGGCCACCGTCGTGCAGGCGGATGTGGCCGATCCGGCCCAGCTGACGTCGCTGTTCGATGCTGCGGAACACCGGTATGGCGGACTGGATGTGTTCGTGCACAATGCCTATGGGTTCGCTGCCGGTCCGATCGCCGCGGCGTCCGACGAGGACTACGCGCGGTCGTTCGACGCCAACTCCCGAGCCACGTTCGTCGCGCTCCGAGAGGCCGCCAAGCGGGTACGCGACGGCGGCCGGATCGTGTACATTTCGTCGTCGGCCACCCGGGCCAGCGACCCGTCCACGCCGCTGTACTCCGCGAGCAAGGCGGCGGGTGAACAGCTGGTTCGAGCCTTCGCCCGCGAGGTGGGGCCACGGGGAATCACAGTGAACAGCGTATTGCCGGGGCCGACGAATACCGATGCGATGCAGCCCATGAAGGAGATGTTGACGGAGCGGGTCGCCCGGACACCGCTGGGCCGCTTCGGTGAGCCCGAGGATATCGCCGATGTCGTAGGTTTCCTGACCTCTCATGATGCTCGATGGGTTACCGGTCAGAGCATCGCTGCCGACGGAGGCCTCACAGCGTGACAGGCAGGCCATGTATAGCGACATCCCACAGGCTCAGCCATTGACAGTGCGGGGTACAGGTCACGGCCGCCGGCGACGCGTCGGTAACCGACGTACTCCCTACGCCGCCCCGTTCACCCATCCGACCGATTGTTCACGGTCGCCGAACGTCGACCGCTTTGTCAGAAAGGACCGGGCCAGATGGCCGACAGCAGTGCAGTATCGAACAACGAAAACGAATCAGCCGGAGTCGACTTCGACCTGGTGTACCGCGGCGAGACAGCCACCCAGGGCTTGAGCTTCGAGCGGGTGCCCTGGGACATCGGCAGGCCGCAGCCACTGCTCGTGGAGTTCGAGAAGGCGGGCAGTATCACCGGCGAGGTTCTCGACGCCGGTTGCGGACCGGGCGACACCGCCATCTACCTGGCCGGTCTCGGGTACCGGGTAACCGGGCTCGACATCGCGGCCACGGCGATCGACCAGGCAAGCCGCCGGGCCGCCGAGCAAGGGATGTCGATGGTGTTCGAGGTCGCCGACGCAACCGTCCTCGACGGATACGACGACCAGTTCGACACAGTCGTCAGCAGCCAGCTCATTCACTGTCTGAATCCCGAGCAGCGCCACGCGCATGTGGCCGCGCTGACCCGGGTGCTCAAACCCGGCGGCCGGTTGATCCAATTCAGCGCCAACTTCGCCGACGGCGTCGAAACCTTCGGGCTCTATTCCATCTCGGAGGACGAATTGCGTACCACGTTCACGGCGCCGGACTGGTCGATCGTCGGTCTGCGAGCCGGCCATATGGAGGGCACCAGGCCGCCCGAGCAGTTGTTGAATCAGTTCGCACAGTACAACTTCCACCCTGAATTCACCGATGACGGACTGATGCTGATGCCCGTCTGGGCACTGGAAGCACAGCGACTCTGACCAACTCGCCCGTGCGGGTGGCTCGTGCAGCACCGATACGGCGCGGCCACACCGGAGCCTCAAAAATTACGTCTTTGATGTTATATGAATCTCATATCTTATGAGATAGTCTGGTTCGCGTCAGCCGGATTGATCCGGGACCAACTCGAGAAGGAGCTGCTATGTATCTCGTCACCGGCGCAACAGGGGTGATCGGTCGCCCGCTCATGGACACACTCCTTGCGAGCGGAGCGCAGGTCAGGGCGGTGACCCGACAGCCAACCGTGAGCCTGCCCCAAGGGGTCCACGCCGTGACACCCGACGATCTCGACTCCGCCCTGCAGGGCGTCGACTCCCTGTTTATTCATCCACGAGCGACCAAGGACGACATCGCGAGCCTGCTCGCCCATGCCGCCGAACACCGCGTCGGATGTGTAGTAGTGATGTCGGCGATCAACGCCGACGACGAAGTGTCACTGCAGCCTTCATGGTTCAACGGCGACCGCAATACCGAGGTCGAACGCGCGGTTGTGAACAGCGGATTGCCGTGGGTGAGCGTACGGCCGAGTTCGTTTGCGATGAATACGCTTTCGATGTGGTCCGGTCAAGTGGCCAACGGCGACACGGTGTTCGGTCCATTCGCCGAATTCGCTGAGCCACTGATCCACGAGTGGGACGTCGCCGACGTGATCGCACGTGCCATGGTCGATGATTCACTGCTCGGCCGAAAGATCCCGATCACCGGCCCCGAGGCGCTGCGTATGGACCAGCTTGTCGCCATCATCGGAGAAACGATCGACCGGCCATTGGGTTTTCAAGAGGTCCCCTCCGAGATGGCCGCCCAGGGCATGATCGCGCACGGACTCGACAAGCAGTTCGTGGACGCCCTGATGGCTCGATACGCCCGCGAGATCAAACGACCGATCGCGGTGACCACCAATGTCGAGGACATCCTCGGCCGTCCGGCTCTCCCGTTTGCCACCTGGGTAGCCGACCACAAGGATGACTGGTCATAACACGCAGCATTCAGCTCCCGACGCATGGTGGAGGGTTGTACGGCACAGACACCGTGCGGACGGGTGGTTGTGGAGCAGTTTCGGCCACAACCACCCGTTTTTCGTGGTGGCAGGTGAGCTTCAGGCCGAGTCGTCGGTAGGCCTCGAGTTCCCCACCAGGAGCTACATCACCGTCGAAGTCGGCTCCTCCATCGGCCTGCACGCCCGGTCGGCCAACATCATCGCCGAGACCGTGCAGGCCGCCGACGTTCCGGTCACGCTGTCCGTGCTCGGCGGCGAACCCGTCGACTCGGCCGATGCGCCGACGCCGGATAGTCGCGGCAGCGCATCGGATCGGAATATTTCGCGTTGAGCCGACCTGATCGGAACATGTGGTCCGCGAAGCCTTCCCGCCTACTCCGGGTCCATATCGATCGCGGACCCTTTCGGCGAAAGAAGGGCTGCCGCGTCAGGGAAGCGTGTCACCGGGCGCTACGTCGATCGCGGTTCGGTACACCATCGGTCGCGCGGTGACGTCGAGTTCGGGGTCGTTGTTCATCCGCTGGATCGATTGCTGCCACTCCGGATCGGTTCGCGCCGCGTCCAGTGCCGTGCCGCTCGCCCATTCCGCGACATTGATGAACGTCAGCTCGGCGTTGCCACTCACCGCCTGGAGCATTCGGGCGCGAATGAATCCTGGTGCCGACGCCATACACCGAGCGTTGTCCTTCCAACGGCTCAGGAAGCGGTCCTTCTGCGACATGGGCACGGAGAACGCGTTGATGAGTGTCACGGGCTGTTCGGTGCCGGAGGCCGTGTGGCCGGTAGGAAGCGTCATATTGTCATATTAGATGACAATCCTGTTAGTTTGCTACTGGTGATGGCGCGCGGAATCAGCCATTGGATGGTCAAGTGAGTTCCTGCCGCCCCCAGGTCGGCCATCATGTCTCGAACCGGTTCACGGCGCGCCTAACTCCACTCGGGCTCCAACCCGCCCATTTCGGGATCCTCAGCCGTCTCGTAGCTGCCGATGGACGTAGCCAGAAGAATTCACCGATCTCTTGAACCTGGATCCACCGGTGGAGGTCAGGAGTGGTCTGCGCGCGCAGACCACATGGTGTGAGGGCGCGGGGTGGCCGCTGGTCTGCCCAGCTTTTCCACTGTTGTTCCTGGTCGGCCCGACGTGGGCAGGAGTGGATGGGGTCAGGTCGCTGCCGATGGGGCTCGAGCGGTGTCGAACAGTTGCCGCCAGGCGTTTTCGGCGGGCCAGCTGGCAGCTAGATGCCAGATCTGTTGCCGTCCAGACGATGCCAGCCGGGCAGGGATATCGATCAGGCCGGCGCGGATCGTTCGGATGGCGGCTTTGGCGTGGAACAGTGCAGCGATCGCACCGGCGGCGCAGGTCAGGTTGTAGGCAAGATCTGCCAGCTGCAGCCACGCGGCATTGGCCGCGAACGCGGTCAAGGGTCGGGCTCGTCGACGAACCAGAAGAACGGGGACCGGTGCAGCGCTGCCGCCTCCCGGTATACCCCGGCCTCGTCGACGGCGCCGCTGAAGGCGTGGCCGGATTCCAGCGACGGCGGCGCGGCCCGCGGTGCCGAGGCCGCGGACGAAACCCCTCGACGGTAATCAAGTCGTAGCGACCGTCATTCCATGTCCGCCGCTCTCCGATCTACTGACGACTGGCGACGATCAAGCGCAGCGACACTCAGACAGCAGAAGGCAATCGCGGCTGCGACGGTGCGTACAGCGTGCGAGACCTGCCAGCGATCACGCACTGTCGCCCAATCCGGTGGCGGCATCGAGACGATCCAGTCGCGTTGATCGGCGTTGATCGGCAGGTTGACGACAATCGTCAGGATCAGAACTCCGACGAACAGGACCAACGCGAAAGACGGTAGCCAGCGCGCGGCGCCCTTCTTCCGGAAGGTCGCCGCGACGAGAATCGCGGTCGCAAGCAGAGCGGGAAGCAGCGTCACCGTGGCGAGTACATCCAAGCCGATCAGCTCGATTTGCCGGACCTGCGCGTATACCGAACCGACCTGATCGCGCATCGAAAGTTCTAAAACGAGAACCGTAGTGAGGAACCCAGCGAAAACACCACTGAACAGCAGGCCAATTAGTCGGGCGATCCGAGCCAGCATTGGTTCACGCTGTTGCTTCTCAGCGACGAGCATGATCTCTCCATTCTTTGCATTTCGTAATATACGAGATACATATTAGATATGAGATCTGCTACATGCCATATGATTTCCGTAACATTTGACGAAATCGTTCCTGGCGGCACCGCGTGCGGCCTGGCTCACCGTCGCTTATGTCGTGCGCGAATCCCGTTCGTCCAGAGCACAGAGAGATCGTTATTCGGCGGCTGAAGCGCGAAGTGATCGCAGACTTCCTGCTGCGGACCGGCCAGTGGGTCGCGAGACAGCGGAGGAGTTGGCAGAGGCTGAGAGGTAACAGCCCATTTGTATTGCTGAGTTTCTGGCCGTTCGGTTGCACCGCTGACGCTCGGCTTCGTCCTCGGTCAACCTCAGCTCGCCCTTCGGCCGCCCCGACCACTCACCGTCACGCAATCTGTCCCGCCGCGACTGGACAAACCGCTCGAGCCACTCGCCCACCGTCATCGAGGTCACGCCGAGATCGTCGGCCAACCGCCCATAAACTACCCTGGCTCGGCGCAAGCGAGCAGGCCGTTCGATGCAAGCCATCGCATGGCGCGCAAGGGGTGGGTTATTGTCATCTTATATGACAATATGACTAGCTTGCTACTGTTGATGCGTGCCGAATCAGTTGTTGGACGATCGAGGGGTGTTCCTGCTGTCCCAGATCGGCTATCACGTCTCGCGCAGATTCACGATGCGGCTTGCCCCGCTCGGACTCGACCCCGCACACTTCGGGATCCTCAGCCATCTCGCCGCCGCCGATGGGCGCAGCCAGCAGGAACTCGCCGACCTTCTGAGTGTTCACCGCAACGCCATGGTCGGGCTCGTCGATGAATTGGAAGAACGGGGATTGGTCCAGCGCCGACCACACCCGGCCGACCGCCGCGCGCACGCGATCCATCTGTCCGATCGCGCTCGCACGCTACTCGAAGCCGCCGAGGTCGAGGCCAATTCGATCGAGGACGAAATTCTCGCCCCGCTCGGCGAGGCCGACCGGACCCAGCTCAAGCGACTGCTGCGCCGCGTCTCCACACACGCCGGGTTGCCCCCCGGTGTACATCCCGGCCTGCAGCGCCGACAACGCACGGCCCGCACCACATCAGCCGAACCCGCTGATCCAACAGGTAGCGACCGGCCGACACAGTGACACTCGAGAAAGTAACAACTGATCCCAACCGCGGAGCTCCAGACAGCAGGTCGTCACGCAGACGGTCCTGATCGGGAAGTCTGGTGCGACCCACTGCCTGGTTACGCTGCTGCTGGCCGACGAAGGTCGCCAGCCGCATCTGCCTCGACCTACTCAGCTCGGTACGGGCCGGGCGGGAGAATTAGTGGGCGAGTGGGCGCCGGAGCCGATCGTACCGAGTGGATCAATGCAGTTGGCGTCGTCGGCGCATGTTGACGCGCGGACACTGAACCTACTGATGGCCGTTGCCGACGTTGAATGTGCTACGCCGCGTGAGTCTTTCGCCAGCCGGTCCGCCATCGGTGGGGTACACCGATTCGGCTGCGCTTCAGCAATCGAGACGGCAGCTATCGCGTCAGTTCTGCCAGATCCGCGCGTGCCGCACGCCGGGTGACCTTCTGCAGCAGCGGGGTATGCGGGAACCTACACCGGCCACACCGCTACCCCCGAGGACTGCAACACGTCTTCTACACCTCGGCGCTGATCAGCATCCGATACAACGAACAATCGCGAATCTTCGACGACCGCAAAAGATCCGAGGGCAAACGCCACACGCAAGCCGTGCTCGCCCTCGCCCGCCGACGAGTCAACGTCGTTTGGGCACTACTGCGCGACAACCGCCGCCACACACCAGCACCGCCCGCCTCACCCTCCATCGCCGCCTGAGTCCAGACAAAGCAGCCACGAAGCACTCGACATCCCGATTAGGAATCGTTTGCCGGGACGATCGGCACGTCGCCACCGGGTCCAGGTGACAGCGGAACCAGTGCTGCGGCAGGCGGGCTGGCCGGAATGCCAGGCCCAGGCGCTGGCACCATCGGGGGCGGAACAGGTGCAGGATCCAACCGTGGGGCCTGATCACCCTGATGCTCGGCTGGGACAGGAGCGTCGCATCCAGTGGCCGAGTCCGAGGTCTCACATGTCGCGTTCGGGGGCGCGGGAATAATCGGGGCTGCGTGTCCGGATGCCGCCGCGGTTACCATCGATGCCGAAACGCACCAGGCCAGGATCCAGCCCTGCCAGCATCGCGGAGTGCGCATCACAACCACGTCGGGTCCCCGTAAACGGCTGTCGAATTATCCGCAGTAGCTGTGGATATCGTTACGATCGCGAAGGAACGCAGACTGACCTGACCGAGGCATCCGTCGATCTTGATTTCTACCTGATCGATAGATATCGAGCCGTGCGCTCCAGCAAGCATCTTCGTGCCGAGCGGAATGGAGGTGATGGTGCCGGGCTTGATATTCACTGCCAAACTCGGCATGAGCTGTGCGCCGGCACCGACCGCGACTCCTGGCGCGGGTGCGACCGTCACCATCACATTCGGCCCTGCCATGGCGGCCAGTCCGGCAGTGAGACCGTTGGTGACATCGGCCTGGCAGCCCAACTGATACCCCAACTGTACTGTCCCGGAGTTCACCGCGGTTCGCCCGGTTCCGGTGATATCAGCGGCCGCCGTTAGGCTGACGAAACCCTCGTGCGTAAACGGCGAATCAGCCAGATTCGGCTGCCTGTCAACACTTTCCGCAACTTTCGTGATCTGCAGTTCCCAGCCGTCCACGGTGCCGACAGCGCGAGATTTGTCCGCGATCGGATCCGCCGAAGCCGTGGCGCAAGTGCCGAATATCGTGGCGACCGATACAGACAGCAACGCTGCAATCGAGCCCTTCATCAATGTCCTTCCGTAACTTCTGTAGGCGACCCAACGCCGACCTACGTGGAACCAATGTCTTCCGTCGGGTGCATCGCTACCCCGGATCAGTGCCACCATCGCCGGTTGCGATAGCGGCGTTCCCACAGCAACCGGTTGATCAGGGCGACCGGACCGGGCATCGCGGCCAGGAAACGACGCCGCTGTTCAGGCGTTGTGTCATCGAGAACCCAGGGGATATAGACCGCGGCACCCGATGGACCCTGTTTTCGGGCCATTGCGCCTCGGAACGCATCCCAGTCCTTCGGAGTCAGGACTTCCTGGATGAGTGGCAATGCACTGCTTTCCTCGTGTGCCATGTGCTGGCTCAGAATCTCCGTCAGCTTGTGGATGCTCTCCGGCAGATCGGCGGACTGTCGGCGCATCCCCTTCTCGACGGCGGCCAGGGCTGGGTCCAGCGCCGCGTGCTCGGCTTGCATCTCCGCCATCAGTGCCCGGTCGTGCGGGCGACCGGGCAGCGCGTCGAGTACGCGCGGCCATAGCGCGGCGTCCTCGACGCTGTGATGAACATGCAGTTGACGGTTGAAATTCGCCCATCCGGCGCGGACACCAGGCGAGTCGGCGAGACCGGACTCCGCGGCCGCGGCCAGTCGGCTCAGGTCGCGGCGGAAGGCATCGTGCGTCGCGTACATGACGGCGAAATCAATAGGCATAACAGACCTTTCGAGTACGGCAGGACAGATGCGTCTCTTCGGCTCCGACGGGACGAACGCCCATGGGTCAGGTCGCCGTTCGAATTCGGGTCACCGCCGACATGGCGACGCCCGGATCCAGCAGCATGGATGCGCCTGAGCGACCGATTGTCCGGCCACTGGGATGGCAACGATCATCGCGGCCTCCTCCGCCCGGTGAATCGCTCACACGAGTCACCGCAGGGAACCGTAAGACACGAGAATCATATCAATTATTTTGAAATAGATATTATATGATATACGTATCATATCGAGTGATGCTTGCCACTTCGCGATCGGACCAACAGGTGCCCCCGCCGTAAATTCCAGCCCTACTCTGCCGTTGCGGCATCGATCGCCGGGTTCAGTTGGCGCGTGGCGTGGGCCCGAACAGAGGACAGCCGGTCAGGCCTTACCGGTTTGGCGACGGCCCGAGACCGCGAGCACATTCAGACATACGAATGCGATGGTGGCGGCGATGGTGCGGATCGCGTGCGCGACCTGCCAGCGATCTCGTTGAACAGCCCAGTCCGCTGGCGGCGCCCCGACGGTCCACCGATCTTCGGCGGCGGTGATCTGAACGTTGATCGCCGAGGAGATAGCGAACACGGTCAACAACAGCAGCAACGCGGACAGCGCCCACCACTTGGCCGCCCCCGGCCGCCGGATCGTGACGACCACCGAGAGCGCCGCGCACAGCATCGCGGGAATCAACGTTGTACCGGAAAGCCATGGGATCCCGATGAGATTGATCTGCGCTACCTGCGTGTACACCGAGCCGTCGAAGCGCCGCAGCTCCAATTCGAGGACCAGCAGGGTGAGCAGAGAGCCTGCATAGAGACCGGTGAACACTGGCCCGGCGAACCGAGCAACCTTGGCGACAGGACCCATGACGCTGATACTCCTTACTGGGCAACCGATGTGGGAGAGCCAGTCAAATAATGTGAATTCAATATTATATGAAACTGATAGTGTCCACAGTGGCAAATGGACCTCGGTCGGGCCCCGGCGTCGACGACACCGCGAACCGGCGTCATCACCTCTGCCGCCATTGCCGCATCACGACGAGCTCGGCCCATGACTGTTTCGCTCACCACTAGGCTCAAACCTTTGTGCCCCAATGAGATCGGGATACCCACCCACGTCGAACCAGCGAACCCTCCAAAACACGACATGCACGGCGAGTCACGCTGACCGGGATGTTCCGCGCGGCGGCTCGGTTGTGCGGGAGGGGTCAGCGAACTCCCGGATGACCCGGGCGAGTCTCGCTGGTTGGTCGAGTGGGATGAGAGTGTAACTATCTGCTATCTCGATCAACTGTGCCCCCGGGAGGAATTCGACGAGGCGCCTGCCATGTTCGGGTGGCATTACACGGTCGTCGGCCGCCCAAACCACGAGGGCGGGGCGGTCGAAGCTCGGCAGATACTCGGCCGAGGCGAGCAAGAAGCTCGTATCTGCCGCCGCCGCTCGCAGCATTCGCACTGCGTCGCGACGGATCTCCGGCTGAGTCAAGGTCGGCTCCATCCAACCGACGACCGTTGCGTCTCCGCGTTTGGTCAGCCACCCGAACGCGAGCGGGCTCTGCCGCAGCATCCGGAACCGCATTTGCTGCATGAACAGCCCGAACAACGCTGGCGAGAGCTTTCCAGTGAGCATGAGCAGCTTGCCGGTCAGCCCGGGAGGGAAGTTGTCGAACGCCTCGCACGAGACGAGTACGACCCGCCCCACGCGTTGTCGCGCAAGTGCGGTGCCATCGCCCATGAGCAGTTGGACAAGCGCGCCGCCGGTGTCATTGCCGACGAGGGTCACGTCATACAGGTCGAGGCGGTCGAGGAATTCCGCGACCAGCTGGGCTATCGCGGGCAAAGACAGGTCGGCGTCGGCGTGCATCCCGTGCCGATGCGCGCCGAGCGGCAATGTCGGCGCCACGCATCGGTGGTCGACGGACAGTTCGGCAATTGGTCGATCCCACAGCGAAGCGTCCATCATCAATCCGTGCAGCAGCACAATCGTGGGGCCGTCACCGCCGGTGTCCTGGTAGTCGATAGTCCCCGCAGACAGCTCGATCTGCTTCATACCGTTCGCTCCCGCGAGGTATGGGGAACGCCGGAGTGATCCGCTGCCGGATGATCGAACAGGTGCCGGCGCAGGAAAGATAGCTGCGCTTCGACGGCCTGCTCGTGCTTATCCAAGAACGGGGCGTAGTGGGGACCGGATATTTCGACGACCTCCCCGCGTGGGGCGCGGCTCGCCGCCTTCACGGATGGCTTGACGAGGGACGTCTGATCGTGGTCACAGACCATGACAAGTAGCGGCGACTGCACCTGGGACGCGGCGCGGCCGGGCTGATAGAGAGTGAAGCGAAGCGCGGTGCGGGCAGCGATCATCTGCTGCCAGTCCGGGTACAGGTGCGAACGCAGTGCGAGTCCGGTGTCGATTCCGTCCGGCGTCGTGAGCATCGCGACGGTCCCGGGCTCTCCGACGAGCGGCACCAATCGCGGTGGACGCCCCACGAGACTACCGAGGGCATCGAGAACGCCCAGGCCGGTGAAACGTAGCATCGCCAGTGGCTTCTGGTGGCGCATGGCGTTGCGGCTCAGGGCCGGACCGTCGGGGTTCGGTGTCTGTGCGATCGCAGCGCCGAGCTGCGGGTTGCGCGCCGCGACCCGAAAGATGTGACCGCCGGTGGCGGAGAACCCCCAGATTGCGAGTTTGGTCGGATCGACTCCCGGCAGAGTCCGGGCGAAGTCGATCGCGGCCTGCCAATCGTTGAGCTGGTTTCTGGCCGAAAACGCGAGGCGCGGCTGCCCATCGCTCTCACCGACGCGGCGGTAGTCGAAGGCCAGGACCGCAAACCCCGCATCGTTGAATCGCTTCGCGAACTGGTCGGTGGCCGGCTCCTTGGGTACCCCGAACCCGCCTGCCATGATCACGCAAGCGCCGTTGGTTCCCCGATAATGCCAAGCGGCACATGCAGTGTCGCCGCTGACGAATCGAACCTTCTCCCGTTCGACGGACTCGGATGTGTCTTGTTCGGTCATTTGGGGCTGTCCTTTTCTGATAGTTGGGTGCTGACCGGTATGGCTGTTGACTCGCGATGGATGGCCGATCGTGTCGGACTGCTCGAGGGCACGAGCCTGGCGTTACCCCAAGCTGGGAGGCCGGATCGGCCAATGCCGCTCCGCCTCCCCTGACCCGCGGTATGGTCCTCGGACCGCGGGTCGGGCAGGATCCGCACGAGCGGGCGCGGCAACCACCAGTTGGCCTCGCCGGGCAGTTCCATCACGGCAGGGACCAGCAGGAGCCCGACGTCACGTGCTCTGCGCGGGCAAAAGCTGCGAGCACGCTGGTCGCGCAGTCACGCACTGCTGGGCTCGTGATCGGCTGAATGGAGCGAACCGCCAGGGGTGAGGCGGTCGCCCGACTGGCGTGGGAAGTGCTGGTTGATCAGTTCGGTACCCGCGTCGGTGGTGGTGCCGGTCTCCTTATCTCGGGTGCCCGCGGGGACGTGGGTGAAAGAATCGGGCCGTGGTTTCCGGCTTCCGAGTGCCGGTTGCGTCTCATTGCTACCTTTCATCCCTGGCCTCGTCGGGGCTCAGCCGGCGCACCGAGACCAGACATAGTCCGAGGTCGCGGACTTTGGTCAGAACACCGTGCAACGCAGGTTGATCAGCAATCAGGCCAAAGATGGCGGTCTCAGTGGCCTCGCCGTTGACCTGCAGTCCGCCGAACCAGTCGGCCCACCGGTCGTCGAGGATGCCATCGACGCGGATCTCGTAATATGCCGGCCATCCCGAGCCCGTCACACCCGCTCACGGTCCTGGTGGAGGACCAGTGCCCGGCCGCATCGGCGCTGCCGTTCGAGGAGCCCGAGGGCGGCGGCCATGGCAACGGGCAAGGCGTTACGCGCAGGGAACGCTTCCCCGGCGCCCGCGGGACAGGTCGTGTACTGGTCGAGCCTGAGCGCATCCATTGCCGATTCCTCCTGGTGATGGGCATTTCCGTCACCGATACGCTACGAACGCCCCCGGGCCGGCGCGTCACCCAAAGGTGGATATGCAGGTGGAATCTCCGAAGACGCGTCCGGCCCGAAAGTGGTGCCAGGGCAGGCACAGCATTCTCTGGTTGCCGCCCATGCCGGGCGGTCCCACAGCGGGATCTCCTGGTTGGCTCGCCATTACAATCGGCCCAGCCAGCAACCGAGCTAACCATCGCTGGACGTGCTGAGCGGCAGGTTACCGATGGCTGAGCCGTCCGCGGCTTACCCGTTACGAGGTGTCATGTCCGAGCAGGATGCGCTGCTAGCCACCAAATTGCGTGTGCCCGGGCTACGCCTGGGCTTCGTGCCCCGCCCGCGGCTCGTCGGTCGGCTCGACGCAGATCTGGAGCAGGGGCTGGTTCTGGTCTGCGCCCCGGCAGGGTTCGGCAAGACCGGCTTGCTGGCCGAATGGGCTCGAGGTGGCCGACGGCCGGTTGCCTGGCTGTCGCTTGATGCCGCAGACAATGACCCGGCGCGGTTTTGGCGGCACGTGGTTGCGGCGCTCGATCGGGCGCGCCCGGGAATCGGCGAGCAGGTCGGCCCGCTGCTGGGCCCACCTGCCCCAACCTCGTTCGAAGGACTGGTGACGGCGCTGATCAATGAGCTGGACGCTTCGTCCGGTGAGGACGAGGTAGTGCTGATCCTCGACGACTACCACCTGATTGATACACAGCCGGTTCACGCCACGCTGACGTTTCTGCTGGAGCACCTGCCGACAGGTCTGCGGCTGGTGCTGGCCAGCCGGTCCGACCCGCCGCTGCCGCTAGCACGGTTGCGGGCGCGGGGTCAGCTGGCTGAGCTGCGCGCCGACGAACTCCGCTTCGCACCGGACGAAGCGGCAGCGCTGCTGCGTGGAGCGACCAGCGGCGGCTTGCCCGACGCGGCAGTGACGGTGCTTACCGCCCGCACGGAGGGATGGGCAGCCGGCCTGCAGTTGGCCGGCCTCTCGCTGCGAAGCCAGGCGAATCCCGCCCAGTTCGCAGCAGCGTTCAGCGGCAGCCACCGCTATATCCTGGACTACCTGGCCGGGGAGGTACTCGAGCAACTGAGCGAGCAGATGCGCGGGTTCCTGCTGGAGACCTCAGTGCTCGAGCGCCTCAGCGGGGAGCTCTGTGATGCCGTCACCGGCCGGGCGGATGGCCAGGAGATGTTGGAAGGGATCGAGCTGGCCGGCCTGTTCCTCGTGCCGCTGGATGAGGTACGCGGCTGGTGGCGCTATCACCATCTGTTTGCCGAGCTGCTCCGCGCCCAATTGCAACACGAACAGCCCGGACATGCCTCGGCACTGCACCGAAACGCGGCAGCCTGGTGCGAAGCGCATGAGCTCGCCGACGAGGCCGTACACCACGCATTACGTGCGGACGACACAGGCTGGGCTGCACGGATGATCGAACGATACTTTGACGGGATCTTCCGTCAGGGCGAGCAGGCAACGGTGCATCGTTGGCTTTCCGAACTGCCCGTTGAGCTCATCCGGTCACGGCCCCGCCTGTGCCTGGCTCAGGCGTGGATGGCGCTCGTGGGTAGCGACATGGACGCGGCTGGGCCGCGGCTCGACGCTGCTCAGCGGACGCCTGCAGATGCTGGTGAAGAGCCGTTCGAGCCGTCGGTCGGCAGGTCCGCGAGCTGGCTGGCGAACGTCCCCGCAGCGATCGCACTCGCTCGTGCCTGGCTCGCCTATTTGCACGGCGATGCCGAGGGAACGGCCGCGCTCGCCGCACGGGCACTGGCCGAACTCGGCGAGGACGAATGGATGCTGGAGTCCGTAACCTGGTGGCAACTGGGCTTGGCCGAGTGGCTGCGCGGCAGGCTCGTAGCAGCCGAGCAGGCTTTCACGTCGAGCATCGCACAGTGGCAGGGGGCGGACGAGCGTTCCCTGGCTGTTCGAGGTTACTACCACCTCGGCCAGGTGCAGCGCGCCCAAGGCCGCCTGGACGCAGCACTCGGCGCGTACCAGCAGGCACTCGAGATCACCGCACCACGCGGTATGCCGACTCTATCGACTGCTGGCATGGGATACGTGGGCATGGCGGAGGTGGCCTACCAGCGAGGCGAGCTCGATGCCGCCCTCCGGGACGTAACAGAGGGCATCGCACACTGCCGGCAGCTAACCTACACTCAGCCGCTGGCCGCGGGGCTGGCGACGCTGGCGTGGATTCGGCAGGCCAAGGGTGATCCGGCCGGGGCCATCGAAGCGATCGGCGAGGCCGAGCAGCTCACATCGGGTACAACCATGGCCGACCTGATCAACCCTGTTCCGGCGCAATGGGCGCGGTTGCACCTCGCACACGGCGACGTCGTCGCGGCGGCCCATTGGACGAAGGAACGCGACCTGAGCGCGGAGGACGAGCCGGACTATTCCCGGGAGCTCGAGTATCTCGTGCTGGCCCGGTTGCTGCTCGCCCAAGACTTGCCCGGCCCGGCACTTGCACTCTTGGACAAATTGCTCGCGGCGGCGGCCACCCAAGGCCGTGTGGGGAGCATCATCGAGATCCAGGCGCTACGGGCGCTGGCCCTAGCCGCTCGCGGTGCGGAGAACGACGCTGTCGACGCACTGGCCGATGCGCTCACACTCGCCTGCCCGCAAGGCTATGTTCGGGTTTTCGCCGACGAGGGTGCCCCAATGGGCGTCCTACTCCGCCGACTGATCGCGGCCCAGCGGGCCGAACACGCCGCCCCCGGCCTGCCCCTCGGATACCTGGCCCGGGTGTTGCAAGCGCTCAGCCAGCACGGCGTCCAAGGTTCCGAGTCGAGTTCCGCGGCAATGGTGCCGGGCCTGGTCGAGCAACTGACCGCCCGTGAGCGCGATGTACTGGGCCTGCTGGTCGCAGGCAGATCGAACAGGCGGATCGCCGACGAATTGGTAGTCAGTGTCGACACCGTCAAGAAACACCTGACCCACATCTTCGGCAAGCTCGGCGCCGTCAACCGCACCGAGGCTGTCGCCCGAGCACGGCAACTAGGTTTGATTCGCTAGAGCAGCACCCCACCTCCACCGAGGCAGCTCACGGGTTGGTCGAAGGTGCTGACGCTCGCAATCAGGATGCCACTTCGCGCGGTTCCCTTTGGATTTGGAGGTCTGAGGTTCACACCCAGCTCCGTGCGTGGCGATTTCAGCCGCCGCTATCAAGCGCACGTATCAGGACCGGGCTCTCCCATTGTCCCCGGGCCGTCGAGGCGATCGCCGCGATCGGTGCGCACCGCGACGAGAGTGTGGGCGGTGCCGCCCTGGATTGAGTCCGCCTCTCGAATCGCCTGTGGCACAAGATGCATCGGCTCCGACGTACCCGCCCCATCGGCCGTCGACATCGCCATGTGAGATCTGCGCACAGATCGCTGGTCTACCGCCGCATGCTGAACAGCTACGTTTCAATGCCCCGTTCGGCGCCACCTGGGCATGGCAGGCGTTCCACGCTCATAACCGCCGCCGCAGGCTGGATGCGAGGTTAGTTGTCCGCCAACCAGTTTGATATGTGTTCTAGATTATATGGTTCTAGTATTTTATCGGGTAAGGTCGGCGGCATGAGTGCAGATAGTTACCGCCGTACGACCAACACCTTCAACAAGATCATCGTCGGGCTGCAGCGGGCAGGTGTCGCTTTCGGGCCTATGCAGCTGCTCACCGTCAAGGGCAGACGCAGCGGGCAGCTGCGCACCTTTCCGATCGCCGTGAACAAACTGGACGGCGGTCAGTACATATTCCAGGCGTTTCCCAGGGCCGCATGGGTGGCCAACGCGCGGGCCGCAGATACTGTCACGTTGAGACGGGGACGAAAGTCCTCGACGGCTCGCCTTGTCGAGATTCCGGTTGCACAGCGCCAACCCCTGCTGCGCGAACTCGTTGCGACGAGCCCGAAGAGCGTCGGCAAGCGCTTCGTAACCACCGGGTTGGCCAACGCACCGACTCCGGACGGAGTGGCCGCCGCAGCAGATCGGATCGCAGTGTTCCGAGTCGAATACGCTTGATCGAGCACTAGCGGACATCTCTCCCACTTGCAGGAGTGCCATACACCCGACCGCCGCGTGTCGTACCTAATGCGGAAGCCATACAAATAAGAGTTGTCAACGGACATTGGGACTTCCGGGCGGGCGGACTTGGCTGGTCCGGCTGGGCGGACGGCAGATCTCCGGGCCGATGGACATCAGTTCTCCGGATGAATGGTTATTAGGCCAGGGGCATCACGCCCTTGCCGGCGAGGGCTTCGGCGAGCCGGTGCGAATCGCCTTTTGTCAACACGAGATGCGCGTGATGAAGGAGCCGATCGACTGCCGCGGTGGCCAACGTCTTGGGCATGATCGTGTCGAATCCGCTGGGGTGGATATTGCTGGTCACCGCGATAGAACGCCTCTCGTATGCGGCATCGATCACTCGGTAGAACGCTTCGGCGGCCTCCGGGCCCACCGGCAGCATCCCGATGTCGTCGCAGACGATCAGGTCGCAGGAGCAGATGCGGGCGACCGCGCGAGCGATCGACCCGTCGGCTTTGGCCTTGCCGATGGTGGCCGCGAGGGATTCGAGGGTGAACCACGACACCCGCAAGTCCTTCTCGATCGCCGAATGCGCGAGCGCTTCGACGAAGTGACTCTTGCCGGTGCCGGAGGCTCCGGCGACCACCAGGTTCTCATGCCGCCCAACCCATTCCAGGGTTGCCAGAGCGTTCTGGGTGGCCTCAGGAATGGTTGATTCCTCCGACAGCCAGGACGAAAACGTTTTGCCGGTGGGGAAATTCGCGGTCTTGCGGCGCTGGCGCCGCGTCGCCGAATCGCGGCCGGTGACTTCTTCGGACAGCAGCACCCGCAGCACTTCGGCCGGATCCCAGCGTTGAGCTCGCGCGGTGGCGAGCACGTCGGGTGCGGCTTTGCGCAGATAGGGCAACCGCATCCGGCGGCAGATCTTGTCCAACTCCTCCGGCAGCACCGGGGCTTTCGGGGCACTCATGCGCCGAACCTCCCCCAACCAGCGGTTCCAGGCTGGACCGAATGCGCTTCGTCGGCGCGCACCACTTCGGCCAGACCGGAAAAGCGGGCCAGGTGATCGAGGATCGAGGCCAGATCACCGTCGTCGAAGCGGCCGGCGACCGCGGCGACACCGAGTGCTTCGTCCACCGACTCGGCTCCGGTGAGCGCGGCGAGTTCGAGAGCGCGGGTCATCTTCGCCCGAATCCGAGCGACTCCGGCCGCGGATGCCTCGGTCAGCCAACGGCGCGCGCCTTCACCGAGGTCGAGGAACGCGATCTCCTCGACAGTCCGCGGGCGGAGTTTCCGCACCCGCGGCAGATCCCCGCCCTCATGATGCGGGTAGTGCTCGTCGAGGATGCGCGGATTTCCCGGGGTCGAGAGCTGATGGCGAGCGATCTCGGCCAGTCCCACCGGATTCCGCCCGGTGATCACCAACTCCTCACCAGCCACCCGGCACCACACCTTTTGCCCCTGATACCCGTCCGGGGTCGAATACCGCACCGATCCCCACCGGATGGTCTGATCGTCACCAACCAGGCGCTCCTCGCCGAGCGCGATCGCATGCGGTGCGCTGGGCAGCACATGCAGATGTTCGCGCTCGATCCCGAGCCGGACGATCGGCGCGACACCGGTCTCGCGATGCGGGCGCGCGTTGACCCGCTCGCACCACGCCCAGCAGGCGTCGGCCAGCTCGGCGAACGACGAATACTCCGGCAGCAGATTCGCCGTCGTCGGCACCAGATCGGCTTTCGCGATCTTCACCGTGTGCTCGGCACCGCCCTTGGACTCCGGGTCGAACGGCTCGCAAGTTTCCACCTTGCAGCCGTAATGCCTTCCGGCAGCAACGATTTCCGGATGCCGCACCGGCACCCCAGCGATCCGGTCCACGGTCACCGTTTTCGGGTTGTCGGTGAGCAAATACGTTGGCGCGCCACCGATCCTGCGCAATGTCACATCGATGCCCAGCACGAGCGAGCCCAGGGTTTGATCCCACGACGGGATCACCACCCGATACCGCGACCACGCCAGCCACGCGCAGAACAACTGCGTCCGCCGACCATTCACTCGTGGGCCTTCGCCCCAATCGAATTGCAGCCACATCCCAGGCTCTGGCAGCCACGGCCGATATTTTCTGCGGTGGCCGGCCTTCCACGCCGCCTTCGCCTCGGCGACAGCGCGACGCGTCGAACGTTCGGTGCCACCGAACCCCATCGCGGCCAACCGCTGATGCACGACATCAGCACGAATCTTGCCCTGGGACTTGTCCACCAATTCCTCGATCTTGCCCATGAACGGGTCGATCGACCGCGACCGCCGCTGCTTGCCCAGCGGATCGCGGCCCTCGTCACGCAGGCCCACATACCGGGCCACCGTCTTCTCATCCACCCCCGCCAGCACCGCGGCCGAATGCGCGCAGCGCGTCAGATCGAACGCTTCCAGAATCTCCATGATCTTCCTGTCAGACTTGGTCAACGGGATCCCTTCGACGCAATTGGCAAGCGATCACACACCGCCAGCCAACTCGCCTGAAGAGATCCCGTTTCGCATTTACTCAGGCGTGTCCCGGAGATCCAGATGTCCGCCGATCCGGAGAAATCATGTCCGCCAGCCCGGAGCCACATGTCCGCCCAGCCGGATTATCACGTGTCCGCTAGCAAGAGTGGAGAAGTAGCACTACACGGGTCCCGCAGCAGGCAAGCGAACGGCACGAAACCGACGAGGGCACACCGGACTCGCACGAGAAGCGTTGTGCCACTTGGACATCCAACTCTCGCTAAACGACCGAAGATGCAGCGGCCGCACCGAAACGGCGACTGACGAGCCTCGACATCACTGACCGGTGCGGCCCGCTCACGCGTACTAGCGCCTCGAAGAGGAGTGTTCTCTGCGTCAACGAGAAGAGCCCAAGTCCAGGCCGTCGACCGCTCGCAACCGGTACTGCCGATGATGCCAGGCATGCTCGAACGCCGCACCCAAGACTACCTGCGCCACGGCATCACCAGCCTGTTCGCCGCGTTCGACATCGCCGACGGCACCGTCATCAGCGAACTACGCCGCGGTTGATCTTCTCGGTGAATTCGGGATCGTTGCTGGCCTTCCATGTCTTGGTCGCCTGCCACGACACCCACCGCTTTCAGGATCTGCCGCAGCGTTTCCCGGCTGATGTCCGCGATCTGGTTGATACGCAACACTTCTGCGAGTTTCGACAGGCTCCATGTCGAGAAAGGCCACCCCAGGTCAGCCTTCAGCCAACTCCTCCGCGGCCTCGTGACCCGCCGCGCCGGTCCGCTGCAGGAAGTCTGCGATCACTTCGAGCTCAGCCACCGAATAACGAGCACACAACTTATCCATGCGGTTGTTCATCCCGGAGAACAACTCGAACAATTCGGCATTCCGTTCACGCACAGCACGCAACGTGACCGCACGACGATCCGAGGACTCTGGATCACGCTCGCGCACGATCCACCCACCCTTCTGTAACCGATCCAAGATCCCCGTCATCGTCGCAGGATGCAACCCGGCACGACGTGCCAGCGCCGTGGGTGACAGCGGGCCATATCGGTTGATCAGATCCAGGCACGTCCAATCGACATCCTTGACCTCAACCCGACCACCGAACCTCCGATTGAGCAGCGACAACTGAATATTCAAGTCACGCAACGCTTCCCGCACGTCGGCCGTCAACCTCCGCTTACTCCGCGTCGAAGCACGACCTGCTACTGAACTCATCTTGCGCCACCTCGCCCACATTTGTACGGCTTACATATCATACGCAGACCCACGCAAGCATAGAAATGGCGCGCCGATGCGAACGAACCAAGGGGTGAATGCGCATCATCAGACCGGCATGACGTTCAAGACCGCACTTCGATGTACCCCGCCGCCATGGCACCACCCAACGACCGTTCGACGGGCGGTTTCCGCCCCGGCCGCGACGGCACACTCCGCGACCGGCTCAGCGCATCGATCGGATGAATTCGTCGATGATGACGGCCAGAGCGGCCCCCTGATCTTCCTGCACAAAGTGACCGGCGTTGGCGATCGTCACGTGCGGTTGCCCGGCCGCGCCCGGAACATGCTCACGAAATACCCGGTCACCACCGCCGACTCCGTAATCCTTGTCGCTGAACGCACACAAGAACGGGATCTGCAGCGTCCCGAGCGCGTCCCACGCCTGGCGGTTCGCCGGTGCCGCAACGTCGAACGGCGCGATAGGCACCAGTAGGGGAAATTGGCGAGCGCCCGCCAGATACGACTCATCGGGAAACGGTGCGTTGTACGCCGCCAGGACTGCCGGTTCGAGCTCGGTCACGGTGCCCCGGTCGACAACCTGGCCGATGTCAAAGGGATTCGCACGCTGACTGAGCTGCAGCCACAGGGCAAAGGAGCCTCCGAGATCCTCGTCGCCCGTAGGGAACGACGTGTTCGTCGCAATCACGCGACGAAACCGGTCTCGATGCTCCGCCAGCAAGCGTAGCCCCAGCAGACCGCCCCAGTCCTGACACACCATCGTGATGTTATGAAGGTCGAGGCGATCGAATACCGTTTGCGACAGCCAGTCGACGTGACTCTGATACGTGTACACGAAGCGGTCGGTGGGCTTGTCCGACTTGCCGAACCCGACGAGATCAGGCGCTACGCAGCGATGCCCGGCGCTGACCAGCGGCGGTATCACGTGCCGGTACAGGAAGCTCCACGACGGCTCTCCGTGTAGCAGCAGGATGGTCTCCTCAGTCTCTCGCGCCGGGTCGACAGGGCGTTCATCGAGATAGTGCACCCGCAGCCGCGTGCCAACGCCATCACCAGCGTCGATGTCGGTGTAGTGCGGCGCAAACGGATAGGCGGGCAAGCCTTCGAACCGCTCTTCCGGCGTGCGCAACACCGACATCGTCTGCGCGGCACCCACGCGGACTCTTGCGTTGGCCATTGTCAGGCTCCTCACTCTCGCACGGCCAATGCCCTATGGCCTCTAATACCTTTATCATATTATATGGACTTCATATAGCAAGAATGAGGCTTGCAATCGTCGGGTGTTGGTCCGTGCCCCGTTGGACGGCACGCGGGACCGGCGGGGTCCATGTTCGAGAACGGACCCGGTCCAGTTCGGCAGATGAGCGACATACCGCCTGGTGAAGCCGGCGGAACTGAATGAATCAGGCCGGGCGCCATGCGGGATTCGGCCGTCTTTCTTCCGACAGCGAGCGAGTTGTGTGCGCCCTATGGGGAACGCGGATACGCGGTTATGCGTCCTGGCGAGCGCAGGATCTCGTCGCGATGCACGGCCCTGCAGAGCAGGCTGGGTCGCCTCGGCAATGATCAGTTCGATCGCCGCCCGTTGCCGGTTATACTCGGTATTCATACTTGTCGGCACACCGTCGAGCGTCGCCCGCCTCCGTGTCATCGGCGCCATCGCCAAGCGATGCTCCAACGCGACCTTGCCGAGCTCGGTCGGTTGCGACAACAGTTCGTTCGTCACGGAGACATCACCACCTGGATATTCACTTGGACAAATCAGGTAGCCACGACGCGAGCTGAGCCAGACATGGGCTTTACTATTCAGCCAGCTCTTCAGCCGATTCGAACCCCGCGGTGCCGGTCCTACGCAAGAAATCAGCGATCACTTCGAGTTCGGCCTCGGAGTATCGATCGCAAAGCTCGTCCATGCGCTTGCCCATACCCGCGAACGCCTCGAACAGCATCGAATTACGCTCATGCACCGCATGCACAGTCACCGCACGCTTGTCGGACGATTCGGGATCACGCTCACGCACGATCCACCCACCCTTCTGTAATCGGCCCAAGACTCCCGTCAACGTCGCAGGATGTACCCCGACCCACCGAGCCAGTTCCGACGGACTCAGCGGACCGTGTCGATTGATCAAGTCCAGACACGTCCAATCGATCTCCCTCAGCTCGACCCGACCACCGAAACGCCGATTCAGTAGCGACAGCTGGATATTCAGATCACGCAATTCCTCCTTAACTGCAACGGCCAGCCGTCGGCGGCGGCGCTCACCTGCCCGATCCCATACCGAACTCATTCGGGGTACTCGGATGACGGAGGGATCCGCGAGCCGCGGTGGCCCCGCCCGGCGCGACCGAGGGAACCGGTCGCCCCATGTCCGATCGGTACTCATACACCCGACTATATCTCAAGAAATACCCATCTCATATTATTCGCATCTCATATAAAATATAAGGTGGCGCCTTTCGCCAGGGCTCGCCGGAGCGGGTTGCGAGGTCGCGCTAGAAGAGGCCGAGGAAGCGCCCCCGGTGCTGCTGCCCGTATTGGTACTCGAAGCGCAGCGAATCCAAGGATCCAGCCTTCGAAGCCGGAATAGACCTGCGCCCCACCTGATTCGCACCGACGGATGCGACCATCACCAATCCGACAACTGCGCCGGTCGGCATCGATACATCCGACCTGCGGTGCAACTGCCTTCTTCGATGTCGTGCGGCGGCGATGATGGGCTGTTCGAGCGCAGCCCGCTCGGCGAAGGCAAGAGGTGCCCCTCTATACCAGGCGTGCACCGCCTTTGGGAGCACACGTACGGCCATGTGATCGGCTACGAGGCCTATGTGACCAACATTGTTACGCGTCCGTTTCCCATCAGAGCTCGGTTTGTCAGGGTCGAACGCTCGACGACGTCTGGCAAATGAGGACCGCCGGTGTCAGTCGGTCCACCGCCACAGTCGTGGGTTTGCCGCTGCCTCAGGACGACCGCTCCGCTGCCCTGGGTCTCGGACAACCGCTCGAACAGCCCGGGCAGACGTGGCGCACGCCGAGGACGATAAGCGCCTTATCCTCCTCAGCAAGTCGTTTCCCGTGGCTTTCTTCGGTCGCTTGGCACGTCGGTGCGCTGAATGCGGGCGGGCGAGACGCTGGATCTCCGCCTAAACCGGCCCGGTCCCTGTCGTTGCTATGCCGCCCACCTATCCGGTCCGCTTCAACTGCCCGTCAAGGGGTCCGGGGCTGCGGCCCTGACTCCGTACTCTTACGCGACGATAAGCAAGGGGTGTTCCAGCAGGTCCTTCAGTTGCGCCAGGAACTGGGCGGCGACAGCCCCGTCGATGGCGCGGTGATCGGCGGACATGGTGATGCGCAGGATCTTTCGGCTCACCACTTGCATGTCCTCCAGCCGCAGCTCGTCGGTCGCCGCGCCGACGGCGAGGATGGCGGACTCGGGCGGGTTGATCACGGCAGTGAAGTGCTCGATGCCGAACATGCCCAGGTTGGAGATGGTGAAGGTGGCACCGCTCATCTCGTCGGCCTTCAGTTTGCGGTCACGGGCGCGTTCAGCCTTGTCGCGGGTCTCTGCGGCGATGGCGGAGACGGTCTTGCGATCGGCGTCGCGGATGACCGGAACCAGCAGGCCCGCTGGGGTCGCGACCGCAACGCCGATGTGCACGCCGTGGTGTTGGTAGAGCTTGTCCCCGGCGAAGGAGACATTGACCGTCGGGTTCGCTCGCAGTGCGACGGCGACGGCCTTGACCAGCAGATCGTTCACGCTGACCTTGGCCGAGCCGGTCTTGGCCAAGGTCGAGTTGATCTCGGCGCGGAAGGCGAACAGATCGGTCACGTCGATGGCGCTGGTCAGGTAGATGTGCGGCGCCTGCTGTTTGCTCTCGGTGAGCCGGGTGGCGGACACCCGCTGGATGCTGGTCAGCGGGATCTCGTCGTAGTCGCCCGAAGCCGGTGCGGCATACGAGACTTGGGCGGCGGCCGGGGCTGCTGCGGGGGCGGCGGTTTCGCCCGCGGTATGGGCGGATTCGACATCATGGCGGGTCACGCGGCCGCCGGGGCCGGTGCCGGTCACGGTGGCGATGTCGACGCCGAGCTCGCGGGCGATCTTGCGGGCCAGCGGCGAGGACTTCTTGCGCTCGTCGGAACCCACCGCCGTCGGGCCAACGGCGGGTGCGGAAGTCGATGGCGCACTGCGGTTCCCAGCTGCCGCGGCACCGTTCGCCGCGGCGGGCTGGGCCGCCGGAGCCGCCGACTGAGCGGCCGGTGCTGGGGTGGCCGGCTGGGCGGCCGGAGTCGCGGCGCCGCTTCCGTCGCCGACAATGGCGATCGGCTCGCCGATCGGGACGCGAGTGCCTTCGGCGGCGATGATCTGCTCGAGCACGCCGTCGTCGTAGGCCTCGAGCTCCATGAGGGCTTTGTCGGTCTCGATCTCGGCGACCACTTCGCCGCGGGTGACCTTGTCGCCGACCTGTTTGAGCCAGCTCGAGACGACGCCGTCCTCCATGGTGTCGGACAGGCGTGGCATGGTGATTTCGGGCATTGTTCTGTCCTCCGGTTTCCGGTGTCAGCGCCGCTTGCCCACGGCCGCAAGCGTTTCCACGGCGGCGGTGTACAGCGAATCGGCGGACGGCAGGGCCAGCCGTTCCAGTGGCTTGGCATAGGGCAGTGGCACCTCGGCCATGGCCACGCGGCGCACCGGCGCGTCGAGGTAGTCGAAGGCGCCGTCGGAGATGGAGGCCGCCACCTCCGCGCCGATACCGTAGGTGAGCCAGTCGTCCTCACCGATGACGGCGCAGCCGGTCTTCTTGACCGAGGCCACGACGGTGTCGCGGTCCAGGGGCCGCAGGCTGCGCAGGTCCACGACCTCGGCGGAAATACCCTCGGCGGCCAGCTTTTCGGCGACCTGGGTGCAGACGGTCGCCATGCGGGAGTAGCCGATCAGGGTGATGTCGCTACCTTCGCGGGTGACCGCGGCCTTGCCGATCTCGACGGCCGGAAGATCCTGCGGCACTTCGCCCTTGGTGTTGTAGAGCGAGAGGTTCTCCAGGAACAGCACCGGATCGTCGTCGTCGATGGCGGCCTTGAGCAGCGCCCGCGCATCGGCCGGGGTGCTCGGGGCGACCACCTTCAATCCGGGCACGAACGCGTAGTACAGCTCGATGTTCTGCGAATGCGTCGCGCCCAGCTGCTGGCCGCCGCCGCCCGGTGTGCGGATGACCATGGGCACGCTGGTCTGGCCGCCGAACATGCCGTAGATCTTGGCGGCGTGATTGACGATCTGGTCCAGCGCCAGCAGCGAGAAGTTGATCGTCATGATCTCCACGACCGGACGCAGGCCCAGCATGGCCGCGCCGATAGCCGCGCCGACAAAACCCTCTTCGGCGATCGGGGTGTCGCGCACCCGCTTCTCGCCGAATTCGGCGAGCAGGCCGGCGGTGATCTTGTAGGAGCCTTCGAAGACGCCGATCTCTTCCCCGATGAGGAAGACGTCGTCGTCGCGCCGCATCTCCTCGCGGAGGGTTTCGCGCAGCGCTTCGCGATAGGTCATGACAGCCACGGTGATGTCCTTAGTGGGTGAACAGCGGATCGGCGGGCAGGCGGCGGGAGTCGGCGGCCACCGGGGTTGCGTAGTTGTAGTCGAACAGGCTCGACGGCTCGGGATGCGGGCTGGCGTCGGCGAATTCGACGGCGGCAACTACCTGGGCGCCGACCTCTTGCTCGATGTCTGCGACCGAATCCTTGGTCAGCACACCGGCGTTCAGCAGGGCTGCCTGCCATAGCACGATCGGGTCGTTCTCGCGGGCGACCGAAACCGCCTCGCTGGCACGGTATTTCGCCGGATCCACCACGGAGTGACCCTTGAGGCGGTAGCTCACCGCCTCCAGCAGTGCGGGCTTGCCTTCGCGGCGCGCGGTCTCGATGAGCTCGCTCGCGACATCGCGCACGGCGAGCACATCGGTGCCGTCCACGCGCTCACCACGCATGCGATACGAGGACGCGCGCTTCCACAGATCCGGTTCGGCGGAAGACTTCTCGACGGTGGTGCCCATGCCGGTCTGGTTGTTGATCACCAAGAACACGATCGGCAGGTTCCACAGTGCCGCGATATTGAGCGACTCGTGGAACGCACCGATATTCGTGGTGCCCTCCCCCATCTGGCACACCACCACGTCATCGCCACCGCGGTAGTCGATGGCCAGCGCCGCGCCGACCGCCAACGGAACCTGGCCACCCACAATGGCGTAACCACCCAGCAGGCGAGTCGCGGTGTCGTACATGTGCATGGAACCGCCCCAGCCTTTGGAGGTTCCGGTGGAGCGGCCGTACAGCTCGGCCATGACACGTCCGGGCTCGATGCCCTTGGCGAGTGCGTAGCCGTGCTCTCGGTAGTTGGTGAACAGGTAGTCGGTGGGGCGCATGGCCGCGCCCATGCCGACCACCGTGGCCTCCTCACCCAGGTTGAGGTGGCAGTAGCCGCCGATCTTGGCCTGCTGGTAGGCCTGCGCGGTGCGCTCCTCGAAGCGGCGCACGAACAGCATGTCGCGGTACAAGCCACGCAGGGTACCGGGATCCTCTGCGGCGATACGGGATTGGACCGGGCCGGTCACGGCGGCGGCGATCGAGTCGGCCACGCCCGAGTCGATCGCGGCGGCCGCGGGCGGAGCGGTTTCCGCGGTGGCCGGGTGGCCCTCGGCGGGTCGGCTCGCCTTGCGGGACGGCTTGCGGGGTGCGGTGCTGGTGGTCATGAGGGGTCTCCTCAACGCTTCCTGGGTGGCGCGATGTGTACCGGCAGGCCGAGCCCGGTCAGGGCCGCCTCCATGCCGATCTCACCGAGGGTGGGGTGGGCGTGGATGGTGTCGGCGAGTTCCTCGAGGGTGGCCTCGAGCGAAATCGCTAGGGCGCCTTCGGCGATCAGGTCGCTGGCCGACGGGCCGATGATGTGCACGCCGAGCACTTCCTGATGCCGCGCACCGGCGACGATCTTCACGAAGCCCTCGGTCTCGCCGAAGGTCTTGGCGCGGCCGAGCGCTGCGAACGGGAACTTGGCACTGATCACCTCGTGGCCGGCAGCGTGGGCGGCGTCCTCGGTGAGGCCAACGCTGGCGATCTCCGGATGGGTGAAGGTCGCGGCCGGGATCACGGCGTAGTCGATGTGGGCGTCGTAGCCGGCGATAGCGTCGGCCGCGGTCAGGCCCTGGTGCGAGGCGACGTGCGCGAGCAGCGCCTTGCCGGTGACATCGCCAATGGCATAGACATGCTCGACACCGGTGCGCAGCTGCTCGTCGACCGGGATGAAACCCCGTGCGTCCGTGGCGATTCCAGCTAGATCCAGGCCGAGCTCGGTGGTATTGGGGCGGCGTCCCACACCGACCAGCACCACATCGGCATCGATCTCCCGAGCCTTCGGTCCGCCCACGCCGACGCGCAGCGCGCCCTCCGCCTGCACAATTCCGGTGACGGTCGAGCCGGTCAGCACGCTGATGCCGCGCTTGCCGAAAGAGCGCCCAAGCGCGACACCGATCTCCTTGTCCTCCAACGGAACCAGGCGATCCTGCATCTCAACGACAGTGACCTCACTGCCGAAAGTGGCGAATAGGCTCGCCCACTCCGCGCCCACCGCGCTGCCGCCGATGACGACCAGCCGCTTGGGCACCTCGGTCAGCCCGAACGCGCCGTCGGAGGTGATAACACCGGGCAGGTCTGCGCCCGGCACAGGCAGCAGCGCCGGCACCGAACCGGTCGCAATGATCACGTCGGTGGCGCTGACGTTGCGGACGGCGGTAGCCGTCGGCGCGGCAGCATAACGGGGCCCACCGGGGAAGACCGGCGACTGGCCCGCCTCGAACACCTCCACGGTGCTGGGGCCGGTGAACCGGGCATGGCCCTCGATGAGGGTCACGCCATTGGCCTTCAGCAGGCCGCCGACGCCGTCGGTGAGTTCCTTGACGATGCCATCCTTGCGCTGACGCACAGCGGCGAAGTCGAAGCGGACATTATCGGCGTGGATACCGAAATCCGCGGCGTCCTTGATGGTCTGAAAGATCTCGGCCGACCGCAGCATCGCCTTGGTGGGAATGCAGCCCCAGTTCAGGCAGACGCCGCCCGGGCGCTCCTTCTCCACCAATCCGACGCGCAGGCCGCGCTGGGCCGCACGGATGGCCGCGACGTACCCGCCGGGACCGCCGCCGACCACCAGAAGATCGAAATCCGGCACTCGTGGTGCTCCTCATCCTCGAATGAAGCCGACCCACCTTGGGTTGCGTCGTGGGTCGTTCATCCGAGTGTTCTGGTAATCAGAAGCCCAAACAATGACCTCGAAGTCCATTAATCCAGCATCCGAATTGGGCGCTGCGCCCAATTCGGTTGTTGGGACGAGCGGTTTCGCTCGGGTTAGTCGCGGGCCTGTCCGCCGAGGTTGAGAGCCGCCAGCGCAAGGGAAAGCTCCAGGTAGGGACGCTGTCCCTCCAGCGGGCGGCCGAGCAGTGTGGTGATGCGCTCCAGCCGGTTGATCACCGTGTTCCGATGGCAGTGCAGCCGCGGTGCAGCATTGGCCGCCGAGCGGTTCTCGGCCAGCCAAACCGCCAGGGTGCGCAGCAGCACATCCCGCTCTTTGACCGGCAGGTCGAGCACCGGCCCGAGGGTGGACCGCACCAACAGTTCGGCCAGGTCGGGCGACCGCAGCAGAAGCACCTCGGGATAGCGCTCATCGAGCGAAACCAGCACTCCCACAGCATCATCCGGCACAGTATCGAGCGCGAGAAGCGCCAACGCGTGCGCGGTAACGATCTCAGCCAACCCGGCGACCGCAGCAGAGACCGCCGCCCGCCCACGCACCTGCGATCGCAGCAGCTGCAGGACAGATTCGACCGATCGATGCTCCAGCGCGAGCAATCCCACTGTCGAATCCGTCCGATCGTGCCACACCGAACGAATTCCCACGGATGCCAACGCCGTTTCCGATCCAATGCGCAGCGGGTGCGACCCACCACGCGCCACCACCACGACATAGTCCCCGTGCACCGGCAGGTTCAACTCCCGCGCCGCCCGAGCCGCGAACAAGGCATCGCGCGCCCGCCCCGCGAGCAAATCCTCGATCAACCCGTGCCGCCGCCGCTCATCCCGCCGCACCCGATCCAGCTCGGTATTGCGATACGAAGTGACCAGAGCCGACGACATCCCGTCGATCACCGCCCAGATAGCAGTCCCCATCTCCCGGAACTGTGCGGGCGCCACATCCCCGGCCTTGTCCAGCAGCGCCTCCCACACAATGCGCCCGCCAAGCCGGAACGTGCGCTGCATAGCCTCCAACGGCACCCCCTGCTCCGCACGCAACTCACCGATCGACGCCGCCACATCATCGCGTTCAGGCCCAGCAGCCTGCCCACCGAGCAAGTCCAGAATCCGGGTAAGGAACCGCTGGCATCCATCCCGCAGATCCGCGCGTGTCACCGCCGAGTAATCGGTCCACTCCGGATTGTCGGTGAAGATAGCCGCCATCAACCGCCGGGTCAGTTCAGGAATCTCGCCCCGCAGTGCCGTAGCCAGTTCCGGTGATCCCAACGCGGACCCGGCCTTCTTGGGTGCCGCCATATCAGCACACGTTACGCCGAGCACCCCGGCCGACCGCACGGTGATAGCGCCGCCGGGCACTGCTGGAGCAGCGTTTGTGGCGTGCGCCCACGCCATAGGCAGCGACCCGGATATTCCCGACGGGACCGCGGCAGGCATCGAGCCGAGTCGAACTGGCGGACAACGGATTTCCGAAAACCCGCATGCCCCATAGGCCACCGCCCATATCCCTACACGATTCAGTCGCGGGTACCAACTATCTCAGCATCCGAGATCACCGCCGGCGATGCCCCACTCGGGCCAGCGCCTCACACCTCGGCGTATCGGATCGGAAACACGCTGACGGCCTTCGCAAATAGCAAACTTGTAGCTACCAAGCGCACAGCGCGATCGGGCCCGCTGCCGTAAAGCGGGCGCCGAGTACTTGCCGGCGCCCGCTAGGACAGAAATCCTCCGTGCTGGGAGCCAGAAAGTCGCACAGATCTGCTGCCAGTCGGTATCCCTCACACAATCTGACTGGTTAAGTAGATGACCGGTCGTCTTCACTCGGCCGATACGCAAAGGAGCACATGAGATGAGCATGCAACCGCAGAAAGTGGCTGTGATCACCGGCGCCTCACAGGGCATCGGTGCCGGACTGGTCGAGGGATACCGCAAGGCAGGCTTCGGTGTCGTCGCCACCTCCCGCACCATCACCGCATCCGACGACCCCGAGGTGGTGACCGTGCAGGGCGACATCGCCGATCCCGGCACCGCAGAACAGGTCGTTGCGGCCGCGCTGGATCGATTCGGCCGCATCGACACCCTGGTCAACAACGCGGGCGTCTTCCTCGCCAAGCCGTTCACCGAATACACCCAGGCCGACTACGACCTGGTCGTGGGCGTGAACGTCACCGGGTTCTTCCACATCACCCGCCGCGTGGTCGCGGCGATGCTCCCCCAGGGCTCGGGTCACCTCGTGCAGATCACCACCAGCCTCGTCGAGCATGCCAGCTCGGATGTGAACTCGGTGCTGGCGTCACTGACCAAGGGTGGACTGCAGTCGGCGACCAAGGCGCTCGCCATTGAGTACGCCGGGCGCGGTCTGCGCGCCAACGCGGTCGCGCTGGGTGTCGTCAGGACGCCGATGCACGCCCCGGAGTATCACGAAGCGCTGGCCGCGATGCATCCCATCGGCCGCATGGGCGAGGTCTCCGATGTCGTGGACGCAGTCCTCTACCTCGAGAACGCACCGTATGTGACCGGCGCGGTTCTCAACGTCGACGGTGGTCAGGGCGCGGGCCGCTGAACCGCCACCCCCGACCGGTGTGCTTCCCGCCCCGAGCGCACACGACACCGTCTCCTGATAAATGAGAGGGAAAGTCATGATCGATACCGAACGCACGGTCGCAACCGTGCTCGACGGCTGGAAGGCCGCGATCGACAACCACGAACCAGAGAAGGTCGCCTCCTTCTTCACCCACGACGCCCTGTTCCAAGGCTTCCGCCCCACCTACTCCATCGGCCGCCGAGGCGTGGCCGACTACTATGCCTCGCAGCCGCTCGGCCTCTCCGCCGACTACCGCATTCTCGAAACCAGGCAGCTCTCCGACGACGTGATCGTCGGATACCAAACCGTGGACTTCGGCTTCACCGATCGCCCCACACTTCCGGTTCATCTCACCGTCATTCTCCGAAATATGGCGGGTACCTGGCTGATCAGTCACTACCACGTCTCCAGAATCGACTAGACGAGAACAAGGCGAACAACGAAAGGTAGGACCAACGATGGGCTCACCACTCACCGGACTCGGAGTCATGAACCCCGTGCTCGCCGCGCCGATGGCCGGCGGGCCGTCGACACCCGAGTTCGTCATCGAAGCGGGCCGAGCAGGGAGCCTCGGATTCGTCGCCGCCGGGTACAAGGACATCGACGCGCTGTCGGAGCATGTCGGAGCGGTCCGGGCAGCCGGCGTCGCCTTCGGAGTGAACCTCTTCGCACCGAACCCGGTTCCGATCGCTCAGGATGCCTACCGCACCTACTCGCGCCTGCTTCAGCCCGAGGCAGATGTCGACGGAATCGACCTCAGCGAGATCGGACTGCGCGAGGACGACGATCACTGGGACGCAAAGATCGCGCTCCTCCTCGCCGACCCGGTCCCGGTGGTCAGCTTCACCTTCGGCATCCCCTCTGCCGCCGTCATCGCCGCATTCAAGAAAACAGGCACGGTCACCATCCAGACCGTGACCTCCACCGCCGAGGCGCAGCAGGCGGCGGACGCCGGAGTCGACATGCTCGCCGTGCAGGCCTCCGCGGCCGGTGGGCACTCCGGCACGCTGACGCCGGGGACGATTCCCCCGGTGATTCCCCTCGACGATCTCATCCGTCAGATCACTGCCGCCGTGTCGATCCCCGTCATCGGCGCAGGCGGCATCGGAACAGCGGATGGCGTCGCAGCGGCCATCCGCGCTGGAGCGGCAGCCGTCTCGGTTGGCACCGTTCTACTCCGCGCCGACGAGAGCGGCGCCTCCACCGCCCACAAGACCGCCATCGCCGACCCGGCCTTCGACACAACCATCGTGACGCGTGCGTTCACCGGTCGCCCGGCACGCGCACTCCGCAATGCCTTCACCGACAGGTATACCGAGATCGCACCCACCGGCTATCCGGCAGTGCACTATCTCACCAGCCCGATCCGCAAAGCCGCCACCTCGGCGGGCGACGCCCAGCGAATCCATCTCTGGGCGGGCACCGGATACCGAGAGGCGACCCCGGAACCCGTCGCCCGCATCCTCACCCGCCTCGCCTCCACATTGTGACGGCGGCGAACCAGGACTCCCCCGCAGCGCCGAAGGCGGATTCGACCTCACCCCGCAGACCGCCCTGCCGACACGAATGGGGTTCGACACGAATGGGGCTCGACGAACTCAGCCGGGTGGTCGAGCGCTATGCCGACGTCACGGCTGATGCGGATCGCCACCACATTGACCAGACAGCCCGGTTCGGTCTGGCACGAAAACCGATGCGGGGCAACTCGCCGCAGCACTGAGATTGGGGAGAACGCAAGCGAGTGGACGCGGAAGTGCCGCGGCGATCGAGGTTATTCGTCCCCTCGCCGAACCATTTCGACTCGAACCAGTCGACGAGCTGTGCACGACCGCGAGGGCGATGCTTCCGAAAGCCCCGCGATTGGCGACAAGGCATGCGCCACTGCAGGATTGGTGCCGATCCGAGCCGCCCGACAGACCGGTGATGACGAACTCTCGGGCTCGAGAGATCAAGGCCGCGGCATGTCGGCCGCGGGAATGTGGCGCTGATCGTCAGCGATCACACCAGCGTCGGCGTACTCGCCGCCGTGGGGTCGGCGCCCAACAGTGCCAGGCAGTTGGCCCACAGGGGAGTCAGATGGCTCGTGTTGTTGTAGAGCTTCGCGAACATCACCTGGCCCTCGAGTTGCGCCACGACCGATCGCGCAGCACCGTGGGTGTCGGAGACGGCGACCTGTCCGAGCGCGAGAGCTTCGGCGACAACAGCTTCCACCATCTCGACTTCGGCATCGAAGATCTGCTGCAGGCGCTCGCGCAGCGCCTCGGTGTGGTTGCTCATCTCGAGGGTGAGGTTGCCGAACAAACAGCCCGAAACGGTTCCACAGCTGTTCTGCCCCGACCGTTGAGCAGCCTCGGTCTCCTCGAACAGCTGCCGCAACCGCAACAGCGGCGGCGCGTCGCTTTCGAGTATGCGGATCCAATCACTGCGCTGCGCAGCCCAGTGCTCGTCGATCACGACCAGCGCCAGCGCTTCCTTGGACTCGAAGAAATAGTAGAAGCTGCCTTTGGGCACTCCGGCGGTCTTGCAGATCTCCGCCACCCCCAGAGCCGAATAGCCGCGTTGTTCTAGCAACGAGGCCGCGGCCTCGAGAATCTTCTCCCGGGCGTCACTGGTTCTTCCCATCCCACCATTGTAGACCGGTCATCTACTGAATGGATGTGCGAATCGCGTGGGTCGGGCCTGGGGGCGACTCCATTATGTGGGGCCGCGCAATCCCCTACTGGTGGAACGGATCCGCGGCTGGCAACCACGTATCGGCCGCATGGATCGCCGCGGGCCGATCGCCGGTCAGCAGATCGACCACGGCGAGAACACCGGGGCGGGACTCGCTGAGCCGCCACACCAGCGACCAGGTCCAGCACGGCTCGGGCGCGATCACCGGCCGGCGAATCAGGTCCTGCGGCATCGGCGTGGTTTGCCCCTTGGGCGAGTTGATGACTGGTCGGCGACTGCGGCGCACATGCTCGAAGAACGCCGGCCCGGTGATCCCGCTGTCGGAAATCGACACGATGCGAGCCCCACTTGCCCGCGCGAACTCCTCGGCGAACGTGTTCCACGACGACCACATCGCCGCGTCGTCATCGACCAGGATATCGGTATCACAAGCTTGGATCGCGCCCGTCGTCCGCCCGGCCGACACCGCATGGAGCCGGTCCGCGCCGATAAGGGCGGCATTCAGTTCCAGGCGCGCCAAATCGTGGGTCTGCAGCCAGCACACCGCCAGATCCAAGCCGCCTTCGGCCACACGCTGAGCCTGGGTGTGCGATGGGGCGACCCACGTATCGAGCAAAACCTGAGCCACCGTCGACGTACGCCCCAGCAGATCCGGTGGCAACCAGTTGACGTAGCCCAGCCGCACCGGCTCGAGCGCCACTACTCCGGCCGCGCGGCGGCGCAGGTTCTCGGCTCGCTCCACCACGTCGCGGACGTAGGGAAGCAGCGACGCGCCCGCAGCGGTCAACGCGACCGAACGGCGGTCTCGGTCGAACAACCGCACACCGAGATCGCGCTCGAGGCTCTTGATCTGCTGAGACAGCGAAGGACCCGCAATCAGCAGCTTCTTGGCTGCCCGGCCGTAGTTCAGCTCTTCGGCGACCGCGAGGAAATAACGCAACTGACGCAGCTCCACAAAACCCTATTGTACAGCGGTAAGAGCTTTTGCCTCTCAGGCGCTAGGCAATAAGTCCCTGCGAACACGGTCAGAACTTGGTTTTTTGTCGACCGGTCGTCTACTGTCATAAACGACTGGTCATCTACGACGAGTCAGAGGCACTCAGCTACCACTCAATGAAACGGAGACGCCGCTGTGGCTACCCCAGTGAATGTCGCGATCGTGTACTACTCGTCTACGGGCACCGTGGCCGAAATCGCCAAGGAACTCCATGACGCGGCGATCAAGACAGGGGCCGAGGTCCGGCTGCTCAAGGCAGCCGAGTTAGCTCCACGCGAAGCAATCGAGTCGAACCCGAATTGGGCGGCCAATCACGCCGCCACCGCGACGATTCCGCACGCCACCCCCGCCGACATCGAATGGGCCGATGTCGTCCTGTTCGGCACCGCGACCCGCTTCGGCAATGTCTCGGCCCAGCTCAAGCAGTTCATGGACTCCCTCGGCGGACTGTGGTCCCAGGGCAAACTGGCCAACAAGGTCTACAGCGGCTTCACCTCCTCCGCCACCGACCACGGCGGTCAGGAGTCCACGCTGCTGGCCCTTTACAACAGCATCTACCACTTCGGTGGCATCCTGGTCGCTCCCGGCTTCACCGATCCGCTGAAGTTCACCGATGGCAACCCGTACGGCACCTCGCATGTGGACAGTCAGGGCAGCAATCCGGTCAACGAGGCCACTCGTGCTGCCGCGCGATACCAGGCCCAGCGCGCCGTCCAGATCGCGACCCAACTCAAAGCGGCCTGATCGCAGGCCCGATTCCGGGGAGTCGGCGGGCATCGGTGCACGCGTGCAGACCTGCTGGGCGGCACGCCTGCACACCATCGTGGGGTGATGCCCGCCCAGCGATCCACGCAGACAGCAACCGGCCCGCGCAAAGACGGAGGTTCACCTCATGACCACCACACCACTGCCAGCCCCGAAGCTTCGTCTGGTCCTTCACATAGACGCCGCCCTCGGCACGCCCGTCGATCTGGGACAGGACGCCGACGGCCGACGGCACCGGATCGTGCCACATGTCGGTGGCACCTTCACCGGCCCGGAACTGATGACCGGGATCGTCCTGCCAGGCGTCAGCGGCGACTGGCTGACCATCAATCCGGACGGTTCCAGCATCGGCGACATCCGCATGGGCCTGCACTCCGCCTCGGGCGCCAACCTTTACCTGCAGATGCGCGCGTTGCGACACGGCCCACCAGAAGTGCTCGCCCGGCTGGCGGCCGGGGCGGATGTCGACCCCTCCGAGTACGTCTTCCGCGCTAACGCACAGATCGAAGCCACCGAACCGGATCTGAGTTGGCTCAACCTCGGTGTATTCACCGTTGTCGCCGGCCGCCAACCCGATGGAGTGTCCTTCGACGTGTACATCGTCGAGTAGCCGACCGGCCCGAGCACCCCCACCCGGCGCCCGAATAGCCCGGGACAGGCATTCAACAACCGTTGCTTCCCTTCGACGAGAATCGGCAAGACGGGCAGGCGCTTACGGGTGTCCTGGTCCATGCGGGCCTTACGCCGCGAGACCATACTTCCAGTGCTGGATGTCGTCGGCGCGGATCGGGCAGGGCACCGCCCACCGGCCCCAGCGGATCGGGTCGTCGAAGGCCCCGAGACAGAGCCTCTAGCCGCACCTGCGGCGGGCGGTACGGCCCGCCGGGCAGGGCGTCTGTGTGGGATCAGAGGGTGGGCCTATCAGCCAATGAAATTCAAGGTGGTCTTCCTGGCTTGCTGGTTCGCCGGCGCTGGGCCGCCCGCACCTGGCCTCACCGCATCAGAACCCACAGTCCACTGAGGCTCAGCAGGACGACACTCACGGCCAAGCCGGCTCCGGCGCCCACCGCCGGCGCGGCGTACTCGTCGGCAAATCGCGTCATCCGGACCGACCGCGTGCGATGCTCATAGAGGCCGACGCCGGCGACGAGCGTGCCGGCGATCGCCGGTCCCACAAGGGCCACGAAACCGCTCGACGGAAGCCAACGCAGGCACGCCGCGACCAACCCGAGTATCGACAGGCTGGTACGAACGAAGGACAGCGAGGTGCGCTCGGGCTGGAGCCCGCTGTCGGTCACCTGGACAGCGGGCATTCAGGAGTTCACCACTGTTACGACCAGGACGGCGGTGCAGATGACGAGCACCACACCGACAACTGGTGCCATCACCGGCGCCGGCAGGGTGCGGCCCGTCCGCAGCGCTCGCTCCGCGCTGATCCAATGCGCGAACGAGGCAACCGCGATTACGCCGCCGGTAACCAGCAGTATGGCGGCCAACATTGCACGAATCGCCGGCGCGAGCACGTCGCCACCAAAGGCCTCCAACCCGACGCCGCATGCGACGAATGCTGTTGCCGTCCGCATCCAGGCAAGGTAGGTGCGCTCGTTCGCGAGGGTGAAGCGCGGGTCCGGGTCCTCCCCAGATCGAAACGGTGTCCAGTTCGGCATCAACTGACCGGTCCCTTCGAAACGATGTGTCTTTTCGAGTCCAGTTCGGCTTCCGCCTCGAGCGCTGCATCGAGAAGTGATGTGCCAGCGTTCTGAAGTTCGGCGATTCGCGCATTGCGCCGTGCCAGATCGGCGTGACTCTGCACGACGAAACTCCTGGCCGCTGGGTTGAGGGCACCCGGGCGATGCACGATTCCGAACGGCGTACGGATATCGGGGTTCGTCTCGACCACGACGGCGCCGAGGCGGTGCGCAGCCGTCGCCATCCGCAACGGCAGGAAAGCACTGGCGGCGCCGTTGAGGACGAGGGTCATCTGCGCGTGCCGGTTCGGCACCTGCGCTCTGATCAGCGGGATCACCGATTCCCGTCGCAGTACCGAAGCGACGATATCGTTCTCGCGGCGAGCCGAATTGCTCACCGCCAATGGAACACCGTGAAGTCGTGCCAGCTCGAACGGTCGGGTCGTCTCGGTGGGAGTCCCGGGTGGCATCACGAGCAACAACCGCTGGACCCCCAGTTCCACCAGCTCGAGGTTGTCCGTCGGGACCGGAAAGGTCGTGAACCCGAGCTCGCAATGCCCGGCGAACACCGCGTCGCAGAGTTCCCCGGCACCCGGGAACTCCGACAGGTCGATCCGGATGTCGGGATAAAGTCTCATGAACGAGGCACTCCACGCGGCCACGGCCTCACTGGACATCTCCGGCATCGTGCCGATCGTGACCGACCCGACCTGTAGTTCACGGGCCCCACGCATGATGTCGTGCGCGGCGACGAGGTCGCTCAGCACCTTGCGGGCGGGCTCCACCAGTAGTTGACCTGCGGGATTGAGGACGAGATTTCGTCCGGTCCGGTGGAACAAGCTCAGCTTCAACTCACGTTCGAGCTGGCGGATGCCTTGTGAGAGGGACGCCTGCGCTACATGGAGGTGCTGGGCTGCCCGGTTCACGCCATCATGCTCGACAACGGCAAGGAAATACTCGAGTTGCCGTATGTCCATGACACAGTCTTCCTTTCGCATCGACGGATTGGCCGTCGCTCAGACACGGTAGGAGTCGGGCAATGTCCCGTCGACGCCGACCTGCTTGATCATGGCCTTGGCGAGGTTCCGCTCGTGGATCGGCGAGGATCCCTCATAGACACGCAGCGCCCGGACATCACGCCACATCCGCGGAACGGGGTGCGGGCCGACGATCCCCTCACCGCCCAGCAACTGGACACAACGATCGGCGACCCGACTCGCCATCTCGGAGCTGTACAACTTCGCCGCGGCGATGCGGTGCCGCGGGATGACACCTTGGTCGAACGCTCGGGCGCTCTCGACAACCAGCGCCCGGCCGGCTTCCATCTCGGCGAAACTCGCGCCGAGCGTCGCCCGAACGGCACCGAGGTCGGACAGCGGAGCCCCGAACTGCGTGCGGCCGGAGACATGCGCCGTCGTTTCTTCCAGCATTCGGGTCGCTTGGCCGACACAGGTCGCCGCGACGTGCAGGCGCGCGTGGTTGATGCCGCGCAGCGCCATTGTCAGGCCCGTGCCCTCCACCCCGCCGAGCAGGTTGTGCGCCGGCACCTCGACACCGTCGAAATAGATCTCGCCGACCGGTGCCTCGGCGTGCCCGTTCATGATTGCTGGCAACACAGTTCGCACACCCGGCGACGTGGCGTCCACGATGAACGCCGAGACCCCGTCGGCGCCGGGTGCGGTCTCGTCGGTGCGGGCGAAGACGACGAACGCGTCCGCCCAGCCGGCGTTCGTAATGTAGCGCTTGCTCCCGTCGAGGAAGTACACATCACCCTTGCGGTCGGCGGTGGTGCGCACGCGTGCCGCGTCCGAACCGGCGGATTCCTCGGTGAGTGCAAACGCGGTGACCAACTCCCCCGCCGCCATCGCCGGAAGCAGCGCTCGCCGTTGGTCTTCGGTGCCGTGGTCGAGGATCGCCTGCGAGCACAGGCCGATCACCGTCGAGAACCGCGACCGGTACACGCACGACGCACGGGTGAACTCGAACGTGAGCTGCACCTGCTGTTCCATGGTCCATTCGAGCCCGCCGTAGACACGGGGAATCGAGATCGCGAACAGCCCGAGTGCCGCCATCCGGTCGACGATGCGGGTGGGCACCGCGCCCGCCTCCACCATCTCGTTCTCGGCCGGGATCAGCTCGTTCTCGGTGAACTCGGCGATCACCTTCAGGTAGGTGGAGAATTCGTAGCCCAGGATCTCGGGGTCGATCATTAAAGGGAGCCTTTCGAAGAGGGGCAGTTGAATGCGGAGTCACCGACGACGCGGCTATCGAGCAGTCCGGCTACCTCCTGGTCCGTGTAACCGAGTTCGTGCAGGACGGCGGCAGTGTGCTGTCCCAGGGCAGGCGCAGCGACCGAGGTGGTGTGACGGCGGCCGTCGAGTGTGAATGCCAGGCCCGGACTGGTGTACCAGCCGGCGTCGTCGGCGACATCGACGAGGATCGCCGAGGCCAGCACGTCCTTGTCGTCCGCGATGTCGTCGAACGATCGGATTGCGCCGCAAACAATCTGGGCGGAAAGCAGCCGCGCGACCACCTGGTCGCGGGTCATCGTCCCAAATGCCTCGGAGAGTGCGGCGAGGAGTTCTTGTCGGTGCGCGACCCGTGCGGGGTTGTCGATGAACCTCGGATCGTCGATCATGTCTGGACGCTCGATGAGATGGCAGAGTGCAGACCACTTTTCGGCCGTGTATGCCG
The DNA here is from genome assembly GCF_040614395.1 of Nocardia sp. NPDC005998. Classification (NCBI taxonomy): domain Bacteria; kingdom Bacillati; phylum Actinomycetota; class Actinomycetes; order Mycobacteriales; family Nocardiaceae; genus Nocardia; species Nocardia sp. NPDC005998. The sequence continues at coordinate 183,387 of NZ_JBEXUI010000012.1, forward strand.
AGAGCACGATCTTTCCGTCTGCCAGGGTGACCACGTCGGCGGCTGGCGCGGCATGTGCCTGGCCGTTTCCCTTGCGCCGCGGAGCGCGGCCCGTAATCGTGTACTCCCCCCAGTTTGCCGCCTGCATCGCCAGCGTCGCCTCCATCAGCGAGGTTTGGACGTGCGCGCCTCGACCGGTCGCGGTCCGTTGGTACAGCGCGGCGAGTATGCCAGTGGCAAGCGCATTGGCCGCGGCGACGTCAGCGACGGCCAGACCCAGCCGTTGTGGTTCTCCCTCCGCTTCGCCGGTGGCGTGCATGAGCCCGAACTCCGCCTGAGCGGCGATGTCGAGTCCTGGACGGGCACTCGAGGGCCCGTTGACCCCGAACCCGGTCACGCTTCCGTGCACCAGTCGGGGATAGCGTCCGCTCAGTTCATCCGCACCGATGCCGAGCCGTTCGGCGGAGCCGTTGCGGAAGTTCTGTACCAGCACATCGGCCTCCGCCAGCAGCTTGTGCAGAATCACCCGCGCTTCCTCTTGGCCGAGATCGAGGGCGATGCTGCGCTTGTCCCGGTTGTAGGCCTGCACCATCGCTTCGCCGAACGTACCGATGCCACGTGCCTGGTCTCCGCGCAGGCTTTCCACCTTGAGCACATCCGCGCCGAGGTCCGCGAGGGTCTGGCAGGCGCTGGGCCCGGCAATGTACTGGCCGAGGTCGAGCACCCGGATGCCTGCGAGAGGTCCACTCATGGTGTTGGTCACCGAGCCTCCCGCGCCGTGTACTCGACAGTCAGCTGCTCGAGCCTGGCCTTGGCCTTCTCCGGGTTCAGCATCGCGCCGCCGACGACACCGAGCACGCACACTGTGATGCCGACGAACATGAAGCCGGTCGAGTAGCCCTGCGCCGCGCTGGGCGCATGCTCGACGATGAGTCCGAGGGCGTACGGCGCCACGATTCCAGCGACGCTGTAGGCGGCGATGATGCACCCGAAGAACGCCACCCGCTGACGGGCAGGCAGAAAGTCCGACGCCCCGGCGAACGCGACCGAGAATGCGACACTGTTGACGGCAAACGCGGCGATCACGAAAACCAGCTGCACCGGCCCGGGCGCGAGCTGGGTGAAGATCACCATCGAGATGCCTCCGACCAGCAGGTACGCGCCGGTGAGGTAGCCGCGCGCAACTCGCGAGCCGTAGCCCTTACGTAGCAGCCGTCCCGACAGCAGACCCGCCGACAGCAGGACGACGACCGCGACCACGTACGGCAGCGTCACCAGCGTCCCGACCGTCCTCGCCGAGTACCCGAGCCCCTCGTTCATGTATGCGGGCAGCCACGCCACCTTCAGAGAGGAGATGAGGTAGCCGGCGAACGAGAGGAGGACCAAACCCCAGAAGCTCCGCAGCATCAGCAGGCGCCGGAAGGGAACCACGATCGTGCCGTTGGGGTCTTGCTCGTCCACCGTCGCGATCCCCTCGACCGCAGCATCTGTCCGTTTGAACGGCAGCTTCTCCGTGTACCAGAACCAGGCGATCATCCAGAGCACACCCATGCCGACCAGGACAGCGAAGGCGGCGTGCCACGACCAGGTCAGAATCACCCACGTCAACAAGGGTGCTGCCACCAGCGGACCGACCGACGAGCCGGCGTTGACCAGCGCGCCGGCTGTGGCACGCTTCTCGGGCGAGAACCGGTCGGCGACGATCGACTGACACAGCGCGTGTGCGGGACCTTCGAAGAAGCCCAACACTATTCGGCACGCCAGCACCACACCGAATGACGTCTGGACGGTCAGTGGAAGCATGCTGGCGATCCAGCAGATCATCAGCAATCCGGCGCCCCAGGTGTAGGAGATCTTGCGGAGCACGGCGGTGAGAGTGACCGCCCCGATGGCGAACAGCCAGAAGAATGCACTGCCGAGCAGTCCGTACTGGCCCGCGGACAATCCGAGGTCTGCACGGATCTGTCGACTGGCAAAGCCGATCGCGGACTTGTCGGCGAAGTTCAGCGTGAAGAACAGGAACAGCAGGACGACGATGCCCCACGCGCGCCGGTTTGCCGGACGCGGGCGTCGGAGTCCGACGTCGCTGGGACGGGTATCGATCTTCACCATGAATATCCTCCGGAGTATGCGCTCGCGCAGCGGACGTCCCCGGCGGCGCATGTGATCGAGGCCACTGGAGCGGTACCAACAATCACAGCCAAGTCCCGGCGCATCATCAACCGGCAATACGCGGTCCGCCCGTACGCTTCTACCTATAGGTGCTGGTCAGAGGAGGTAGCACGGGCGGGCGCCGAGGCCACACCCAGTCGCCGGCGGGATTCGCGATCGGCATCCAGCACGCGTCGGCGCCGCCGTGAGCATTGCGCCCACGCACCGGAATGCAGCTGTGCCGCGTGGAATGTCCACGCGGCACAGCGGTTGTTGCTGGTCAGGAGACGGAATTGACGGCGTTGACGATAACCTTCGCTACGGCGTCGGGCTGAGAGACCGTGAGCGCGTGCGAGGCTCCGGCGATTTCAACGGTGTCGCGGGCCCCGGCACGCTGGGCCATGAACCGATGTGCGGCGACCGGGATGGTGTAGTCCGCGTCGGCGAAGATGAACCACGACGGCAGGTTCTTCCAGTTGGGTGCCCCGGACTTGCCATTGAGAGCGCGGTCATTGAGCGGGCGCTGGGTACGGGCGTCGAGTGCTGCTCGGGTAACGGGCACGTCCGCGGCGAACTGACGCGGATACTTGTCGGGCTGGATGTAGAGGTCGGTGCTGCCGTCAGGGAGCGCGACCTTTTTCAGGGTGTCACCGAGGGTGCTGCCCGGGAACCTGCCGGACAGCTCGCCGATGGTCTCGCCTTCCTCCGGGGCAAAGGCGGAGACATACACCAGCCCCTTGACCTTCGGGTCGCGGATCTGAGAGATGACCTGGCCGCCGTAGGAGTGCCCGACGAGGACGACGGGTCCGTCGATGGAGGACACGACGCTGCGGACCGCGTCGGCGTCGCCTTCGACGCTGCGTAACGGGTCGCCCACGGCGATATTGGTCAGGCCCTGCCGGTTGAGCTGGTCGATCACACCGTCCCAGCTGGCGGACTCGGCGAAGGCGCCGTGGACGAGGACGACAGTCGGCCGCACGTGGTCGGGGCCTGGGTCGGCGGTGGCGCAGCCTGCGCTAGCGATGGTCGAGGTGAGTCCCAGCGCGATGGCGGCAAGCTTGACGGCGTTGGTGAATCGCATGATGTTTCCTTTGTGATCGAGAGTTGTTCTGGCGAGGTATGACGCGATCTAGCGGATGGTGGTCTCGACGGCGGCGAGGACGACCTCGGCGACGGCGGCGGGCTGGGACGCGGGCAGCGCGTGTGCGGCTCCGGCGATCTCGACGGTGTCGCGGGCCCCGGCACGCTGGGCCATGAACCGATGCGCGGCGACCGGGATCGTGTAGTCCGCGTCGGCGAAGATGAACCACGACGGCAGGTTCTTCCAGTTGGGTGCCCCGGACTTGCCATTGACAGCGCGGTCATTGAGTGGGCGTTGGGTGACTGCGTCGAGTTCGGCTTGGTCGGCCGGGAGATCCGCGGCGAACTGGCGGTGGTACTTGTCACGCTGGATGTAGAGGTCGGTGCTGCCGTCGATAAGAGGGACCGGGTTCAGGGTCTCGCCGAGGGTGCTGCCCGGGTACTTGGCGCCCAGTTCGCCGATGCTTTCGCCTGATTCCGGGGCGAACGCGGCGACATACACCAGAGCCTTGATCTTCGGGTCGTGGATCTGAGAGATGACCTGACCACCGTAGGAGTGCCCGACGAGGACGACGGGTCCGTCGATGGAGGACACGACGCCGCGGACCACGTCGGTGTCGCCTTCGACGCTGCGCAGCGGGTTGGCGGCGGCGATCACGGTCAGGTCGTGGTCGCGGAGACGGCTGATCACCCCGTTCCAGCTGGCGGATTCGGCGAAGGCGCCGTGGACGAGGACGACTGTGGCGGTTCTCATGGCAGTGCTCCTTGCAACGTGCTGTGGAATGGGAATGGATTGCGTAACAGGTGAACTCAGTGCTTCAGGAATGCGAGCAGGTCGGCTTCGAATGCGGTGCGGAACTCGCCGTACAACCCGTGCGGTGCATCGGGGTAGAGGCGAAGGGTCGAATTCTTGATCAGCTCAGCCGATTTCACCGCCGAGTCATGAAGCGGGACGATCTGGTCGTCATCGCCGTGGGCGACGAGCACGGGGACGTCGATGCGCTTCAGGTCCTCGGTGAAGTCGGTTTCCGAGAACTGGGTGATGCATTCGTATGCGGCCCGGATCCCGGCCTGCATGCTCAGCCGCCAGAACGCGCGGCGGGCGCCCTCCGAGGTCGTCGCGTCGGGCCGGTTGAAGCCGTAGAAGGTCTCGCTCAGATCCCAATAGAACTGGGAGCGGTCCTTGTCTACGCCGGAGCGGATCGCGTCGAAAACCTCGATCGGGGTTCCCTCGGGATTGGTGTCGGACTTGATCATCACTGGGGGTACGGCGCCGAGCAGGACAGCCTTCGCGACGCGGGAACTGCCGTGTCGACCGAGGTAGCGAACGACCTCGCCGCCGCCGGCGGAATGTCCGATGAGAACGGCATCGTGCAGATCGAGCTCTTCGATCAGTTCGGCCAGATCGTCGGCGTAGCGGTCCATGGTGTTGCCGTCCCAGGTCTGGCTGGATCGGCCGTGGCCCCGACGATCGTGAGCGACGGCGCGGAAGCCGTTGTCGGCTACCAGGCGGGCCTGTTCATCCCAGGCGTCGGCGTTCAGCGGCCAGCCGTGGCTGAAGACGACGGGTTGTCCAGTACCCCAGTCCTTGTAGAAGATCTGGGCGCCGTCGGTGGTGGTGAATGTCGATGTCATGCCATTGAAGTTAGGGATTCGGGCACCCCGGGCGAATCAGTCGCACGACTGCTCCGGTGACTGTGTTGATGACTCAGTCACCCTGGCTCGATGACTCAGTCGCCCCGCTGGCGCTATGCACACCTTTGGCGCGTTTGGGTCCCCAGCGAACACGACTGCTGGGGCGCGTTGTACAACCCTCAGATCATCTGCCAGGATTCGCAGGTGGGTAGTGAGATTTCGGCGCCGCCGTTCTTCTCCAGCGACATGTTGGCGACCACGCCCGCTGGTTCCCGAGGTCTCGTCGGGCGCGAGCAGTACCTCACGCTGCTGCGGGACCTGCTCGATCGAGCTGTCGCGGGTAACGGGTCAGCGCTGGTACTGCGCGGCGAAGCCGGTATCGGAAAATCGGCGCTGCTGGCTGCGGTTCGGGATACCGCGATCGAACGGGGACTGACCGTCCTGTCGGCGACCGGCGTCGAGAACGAGGCGAGCCTGCCCTTCGCCGCACTGCACCAGCTGCTGCATCCGCTCATGTCCGAGGCAGCGAATTTGCCACTGACACAACAGCGCACACTGCGCGCGGCGCTCGGGCAGGAGGACGGCAGCCCGGATCTGTACCCGGTGGCGTTGGCCGCGCTTCAGTTGGTCGGCGAGGCCGCCGGAAAGTGCCCGACCGTCTTGATCGTCGATGACTTGCAATGGCTCGACAGCTGTAGTGCCGAGGTGCTGAGCTTTGTGGCTCGCCGAGTCGGCAGCGACGCGGTCCTCACCCTGGCCGCCAGCCGCGCCGGGCAGGCGGATCCGGCGCACCGGGCGAGACTGCCCGACATCATCGTCGACCCGCTGGACGAGCGCGATGCCATCGCGCTGCTCGATGCGCAAGCACCAGCGCTGACAACCACCGTTCGACAGCGGCTGCTCGAGCAGGCGTCGGGAAACCCGTTGGCGCTGATCGAATTGCCCCGGGCGTTACGCGAGACCAACGCTGACCGGGTAGTCGAGGAGTTCCCGCTCACCACCCGCCTCGAAGCCGCCTTCGCCGCCCGTTCCGCCGAGCTCAGTGATCCGGCCCGAGTCCTGTTGCTCGTCCTGGCCGCCGACGTCACCTGCGATCTCCGACGACTGCTGCAGGCAGCCACCGAACTCGCCGAAACCCCGGTCACCACCGCACATCTGCAGGAAGCCCTCGATGTCGGCCTGGTCGAGTTATCCAGCGCGGCACTGCGATTCCGGCACCCGCTGATGCGTTCGGCCGTTTATGTCCGCGCGCCACTGGCCAAACGACTCGGCGCCCACACCACCCTGGCTGGCGTACTTGCCGACTTCCCCGACAAGCAACTCTTGCACCGGGCCGCGGCAACGCTCGGAGCCGACGACACCATCGCGGCACTACTCGAAGATTACGCCGAGCGGTCCCGGGCCCGGGGCGCGATAATGGCCGCCGTCAGCGCGTTACACCGAGCAGCCGAACTCTCCGAGAGCCCGGACCGCACCACCGCGCTGTTATTGCACGCCGCCGAACTCGCCTGCGAAACCGGCGCCCGCCGCGAAGCCCAGGACCTGGTCGATCGAGCAAACCTCGGCGCATTAGGACCAATCGAGCGAGCGCGGCTCGCCAACGTACAGGAAGTCATCGCATTCGGCCGATACGACCCCGAAGGTCGGATATTCGAGCTAATCGATATCGCCGCACAGGTCCACACCGCGGGCAACACCGACCTCGCAGCCGAGCTGCTGTGGCGGGCCGCCTCCCGCAGCTTCTTTCAAGAGGCCTCATCCGACGCCCGCGAAGCCATCGCCACCCAACTCGACATCCTCGACCTACCCGCGCACGACCCCCGCCAGCTTGCCATCGACGCCTACACCCTGCCTTGGGACCGCGGCCCCGCGGTGCTCGACCATCTCGCGCGGCTGACCCCGGACCGCTCCGATGCCGCTGCCATGCGCTTCCTCGGCTACGCGGCCCTTTCCCTCGGCGACTTCCGGCGCGGCTCTAGCTACATCGACGCCGCCGCCAGTATCGGACGAAACCAAGGACGACTCGGACTGCTCGCTGGCATCCTCGGCGCCGGCAACTGGAGTCGCATCTGGCTCGGCGAATGGGACACGGTTCGGGCCGAAACCGAGGAGTCCCGGTCCTTTGCCCAGGAAACCGGTGAAGAATTCCATCTGGTCGCCGGGCGCACCAACCTGGCTATGATCGCCGCGCTGCGCGGAGAAACCGAGCTCGCCGACGATCATCTACGCGAGATCCACACCAGTCTGTTGGCCACCGGCATGCGGTCTATTCACGCCGCGGCCCAACAAACCCGCGGCATGATCCACCTCTTGGCGGGCCGCGCCGACGACGCCTACACGGCCCTTCAACGTGTCTTCGACCCGGCAGACCCAGTCAGCCACCCCATGCGTTGCTGGTGGATCGCTCCCGAACTCGCCGATGCGGCAGTCGCCGCGGAAAAGGTCGACGCCGCAAGACAATTGTTGGCCGAACTGCCTGCCCTGGCGACGCAGCTGCCCGCCCCGATGCTCAGCGTCGTCGACGAGTACAGCCGAGCGGTTCTCGCCGACGACGCCGACGCGGACACCGCATATGCCGACGCACTCAATAGCCACGTCGGCTCCTGGCCCCTCTACCGCGCCCGGCTGCAACTGCACCACGGTCGCCGGTTGCGTCGCCAACGCCGAATCTCGGAAGCCCGCGAACCACTGCGGGCGGCCCGCGACACCTTCGACGCACTCGGCGCGGATCCGTGGGCAGAAGCCGCTCGCAACGAGCTGCGCGCCACCGGGGAAGCCAGCACTCGTCGGACCCTCAACGCCCGCGACCAACTCACCCCGCAAGAACTGCAGATCGCCACCCTCGCCGCCGACGGACTCACCAACCGCCAAATCGCCGAGAGGCTCTACCTCTCCCACCGGACCATCGGTTCCCACCTGTACCGCATCTACCCCCGCCTCGGCATCACCAGCCGAATCGAGCTCGCCGAAGCGCTCGAAAGACCCACCACATAGCCGATCGCACGGTCGTGCGGTTCAGCTGGGTTCAGCCGAAGGGGCCTGTGCCGTCGGCGGGCATAGAGCTCGAATGTACAGCGGAACAGACCGGTTACGACGGCCTATTTCATCGGCACGCTCGCACCGACGACGGTGCAGTCGAGCTCCCCTTGACGCAAGCCAACGGTCAGCTCCGGGACCCGGCTGACGATGGTGGCAACCGACTTTGCCCAGTTGCCGACGGACGGCAACACCGAAGGTTGGGCGAGTGAGCTGGGCGAACTGGTCGATGCCGCCCTGATACCGAGACGCTGGCAGAACAGGTCTTCATTGCACGTAGCCCCGCCCCGAGCCGCCGCGGCATCCTCGCCGAGCTGGCCGATGGCCGCAAAGCCACGGCAACGGATCCGGCGGATCGCCGCCGATCCATGGAAGGACTGTCAGGCCCACAGGAAGCGCATCACGCCGACGACCCAGCGCTCAGCGGTTCTCGAGCGGTCCGTTGTGGAAGAGAGCAGCCGCATCGGCCGCTTGCTTCGCGACGTGGCCGGCTGCGCGAGTGGCTCGTCCGGTCAGCCGCCAGGAGAGCATGCGCACGGCGGTGGCCGGGGCCGGGGGAAATACGCCGAGCTGACCGAGCATGGTGATGTCGTCGCGTACCGCCTCGTGCCTGATCACCTTGCCGTCGCGGAGGTCGAGGACGTGGATCTGTTCGAAGTCGATCTCGCGTCCGGTGGGAGGTACGGCCTGGTCGAGGGCGCCGTCGCGGAAGCGGACGAAGGGACCGGTGTGACGACCCTTCATGCGCAGCCGCACCCAGACCTGCCCCTCGTTGCGGGCGACGCCGAGCACGGGGAAGTGCAGGTCGCTGAAGGCGGACCGCATCCATGCGCCCGAAGCCAGGACTCCCGCAGGTCCGGGTATCGCGCAGGCCGGGGGCGAGACGACGGAATCGCGGTTGTGGAAGTCCGCGGCCACAACGTCAGCGGCCAGCGCCGGATCTCCCGTCTCGAGGATCCGGAAGAGCCCGTGGGCCAGCTCCGCGGCGTCCATTCCCATGACGTCCATTCCTTTCGCCGGTCTGCGATCCGGTGCTGTGTGCGAGCGCTGGTCGGTCCGCCGGGCAGGGCGCCGAGCTTCACCTCGCGGGGTGAAATTGACTTTATAGGGCACCTAATGAATAGAGCAACTATGTGATCATCTCGGATAGGATGGCGCTATGTCCTCGAAGCGCACGTATGTATCCCCGTTGCGGGAGCAGGCCGCTGCGCAGACGCGCTCACTGATCCTCCTGCGGGCGGCCGAACTTTTCGCCGACCGCGGCTACGGGCGAGTGACCGTCGCGGACATCGCCTCCGCGGCCGGCGTCGCGTCGAAAACCGTCTTCGCGAGCGTCGGAAGCAAGGGCGACATCCTGGACCAGATCGTCGAGCAGGGCGTGGTGGCGTCCGGCTACGAACAGGCCATGCAGGGTGTGCTCGCCTTGCGGACACCGGAGTCGGTACTCGAGGCGCTGGCCCATGGCACACGCATCGGCAACGAGAGCCAGTTCACGGTGCACGAGGCGATTCGCAAGGCGCTACCCGTTCACGAGAATGGTGAGGCGCTGTGGGAGCGCGCCACCGCGGCCTACCGTGACGCGCTCCGTGCCGCCGCCCGCCATCTGCACGGCTTGAATCCGCCGCCGCCCTATCCGGTGACGGAAACGGCGGACCTGCTATGGCTCTGGTTCGGCCCGACGGGCTGGCGCACTCTGGTCGTGGAGAACGGCTGGTCGTGGGATCGGGCCGAAACCGTCCTCTACCGTACGGCCGTCGCCAGTCTTGGCTGAGTCAACGACTCCTGCCGGATACCGACCACGATTCCACCAAACTCCGATCACTCTCCCCTGCCCACCTGCGGAGTGTCTGGATGGTCGATCACGCTCGCGGTCTGTCATGCAAGTACGAGGCGTAGCGCGTGCGGTCCGCGGTGGCGGAATCCGGATCGCCAGCGGATCTCATCTTCGGGCACAGCCAGCATGGTGTCCGGCCAACGGGTGAACAGGCGGTCCAGTGTTGTTGCCGCGACGGTCCGCACCAGGGCAGTACCCAAGCAGGCGTGAATGCCATACCCCAGCGCCGTGTGCGGACTGCGAGGTTTGGCCAAATCGAGGCGCTCTGGATCGTCGTAATGGTCAGGGTCGTGGTTGGCGCTGGCAAGGCAGAAAAGCACAGTCTGTCCAGCACGGATTGTGTGGTCACCGATCTGTACGTCGACAGTGGCGAACCGCGGCCCCGCCAACACCTGCGGCGACAGGTAACGAAGAAGCTCGTCGACGGCCGCCAGTTGTCGTTGTGCATCAGCCCGGAAAACGCGCAGTTCCTCGGGATGGCAGAGCAAGGCCAACACAGCGCCGGAGATGAGATCGACAAGAACCTCGTACCAGACGAACAACATGTAGAACAGCAGCGCGACGAGTTCGTCGCGCTGTTGAGCACTCGATTCGTCGTAACCTGCGACAAGTCTCGCGAGCACCGTATCGGTCGGTCCGGAGCGCGCATGGTCGATCGTGGCCTCGATGATTGCGCGCATGGTCGCGAGCGTGTCTCGTGCGCGGGGGGCTTCGCCGTCAGCAGGCACAAGGGTCGAATTCGCCCATCCGAGTAGCGTTTCCCGCTCGGAATCTCCAAGGCCGAGCAGTTGCCCCAATATCGCGGCGGGTAGCGGCACCGCGAACTCGGTGACCAGATCGACCTCGCCACCGCTCAGCGAAGCTATGAGGTTATCGACAAACTCAGGCGCACACTGAGTCCACTGGGCCAATCGGCGCGGCGAGAACTCAGCGGTGATGGTCCGGCGGACCCGAAGATGATCGGCGGCATTCGCGTTCTGCAGGGTATTCAGCGGCGTCGGCACCGGAAACCCCTGGTAATCCTCACCATTCGAGTACCGATCCGCCACTGCGAACCGGCTATCCGCCAGCCCCGCCCGGACATCGCCATATCGGGTCACAAGCCAAGCCGGAGGACCATCGGGCGTGCGGACACGATGAACGCCACCTTCGTCACGCAGACGGTGCAATACCGGCCATGGACGAGCAGCGAAGTCGGTACCGAAAACCTCTATCACGCAACGCATCCTGCCGTATTTCGACGTGGCATGCTGCCGACCGCCATCTCCGAGCCGACGAGACCTACGAGATCCGGCCTTCCACCGCACTAGGGCGCGTCCTCAAAGCCGGTGTGTCGGTAGGCGGGTCTGCGCTGCGGGTCAATGGTTGTGCCCGGATGAGCCCGTCGGGTAGGGCGCTCATGTGCTCACGGCCAGCGAGGCGTGCACCCTGCAATGCTTTCGCCCAGGTCCGGCGTCTGGGCGGCGAGCGCGTCGATGCCTTCGTGCAGGTAGGTGTAGGTGGTGGTTTTGCCTATGCCATTGGCTCAGGCCGGCTGCGGCACCCGGGTGCAGTCGAGGAACCAGCGATGAGGGACAGGCGGAGGAGCCCGTGCGGCTTCGAAGCGCGTCTAAAGCGTGGTTGCCGGCCGGAGGAGACGGTTCCGTAGGCGCATGATTCCGCGTGCTCGGGAGTTCGGTAGGAGCGGTGGCCCTTCGGGGTCGCTGGACGAGTGGATACTGCGCTCGGCGGTGGGTATATGTTCGAGGTCGAGGAAGTCGGCGGTGGTGGCGATCAGCCGGTACGGGTTGGCGACCAGCCGATATCCGAGCAGCGCGCGCAGTCGGGTCAGTTCGGCGCGGATGGTGCCGGGCTTGCCTGTGGCACCGTAGATTTCGCGGGCAAGCTCTTCTGCCGTCAACCCGTCCGGATGCGCGAGCAGTAACACCACGATCTCACTGTGCCGCAAACTGAGTTGCCGACTGACCCCATCGATGGTGATGGAAGCTGACTTGCGGCCCAGGACCGTGACGCGCGCCAGGGTGTCGTCGTGCTGCGAGGAGTACACCGCGAACGGGCCGTTCGGCGCCAGCCGTTCGACAATGATGCGCCGTCCGTCCGGGAGGGTTGTCGCTCCTTCGCTGAGTTCCTGCGACCAAGACGAGGTGATCCAGTCCGCCGGTTCGGCGTGGACGACGCGGCCGTCTGCGGTCACCAGAGCAGCTCGCCCTCCGCAGCGGCGCAGCACCCGGTCGAGATAGCGGGCGCGGATTTCAGAGTCGCGGCGACGGCGGTGCTCGGCGAGGCTCGCTTCGGCGAGTCGAGCGGCAGCCGCCACGAGCGGCAACGCCAGCGAACGAGTGCGGCGGCGTGGGCAGGTGACGTCGACGACACCGACGAGCGCTCCGGTGGCCGGGTCTCGGATCGGGGCCGCTGTGCAGGTGTAGTCCACCGCGACGGACAGATAGTGCTCGGCACCGTGGACCTGGAAGGGTTTGCGCAGCGCCAGTGCAGTTCCTACGCCGTTGGTGCCGGCTGCCACCTCGCTCCAGCCGGCGCCTGCGACGAGGTGGGCGCGTTCGGCAGCGCGGCAGGCCGCGCTGTCGCCGCGGACCCACAGCAGATGACCATCCGCATCACCGACGAACAGCAGATGACCCGGTTCCGCGGCGGCGCCGCCCAGAACGGACATCATCACCGGCCATACCGCTGCCAGATGTCCCGTCACTTGCCGGTGCCGGACCTCGTCATCTCCCATCACGACCTGCGGGAGATGGCGATCCGGATGCAGCCCGACGCGCTGGGCACGGTCCCATGACGCACGCACATCACTGCGCACCCGCCGTGCGCGGCCACCGGCAAACATGTCGCCACGGGCCTCCATCAACTGCTTCTGATCCACATCATCCATCGTTCTGATCCAGCCATCGATCCGGTCGGACCACGCTACGAGGCAGGCTCTCTATGGACAACCCTTTTCAAATACTCGTGCAGCGTTCCCGCAACCCCCCGCAATGCTGTTGGCTGGGGCGGACTTGGCGTTGGACAGTTTCGGTAAGTGCCGTATCTCACAGGAGGTGGACATGCCGTATCTCGAACTGCCCGACGGGGTTCCGTTGTTCTACGACGATCAGGGTTCCGGTCGTGCGGTCGTGCTGATTCATGGCTGGACCATGAACGGCGGCTTCTGGCAACAGAACGTGCCGGCGCTGGCGGCGGGCAACCGGGTGGTCACACCCGATCTTCGGGGACACGGCGCCTCCGGGAAGACCGACGCGGGCCACACGCTGGCCCAGTACGCCCGCGACATCAGGTATCTACTGGATCATCTCGCGATCGACGAGGTGTGCCTGGTCGGCTGGTCGATGGGTACCGGGGTGATCCTCTCCTACATCCGGCAGTTCGGCTGCGACCGGTTGCGATCGGTCGCCTTCGTCGACCAATCCCCGCGATTCCTCGACGCCGACGGCTGGGACTTTCCGCTGCAGGGCAGCTACAGCACCAGCGACCTCGCCGTATTCGTGCAGGGTCTCGAACATGCCCGCCCGTCGGTGATCAAACCGTTCATCGCGGACTGCTTCGCCGATACTCCGTCCGATGAGGTGATCGACGCGATCTACGCTGAAACCACGAAAATGCCGACGGGTGCCGCAAAGGCCATCTGGTACGACATGGCTTACGCCGATCTGCGGTCGGCGCTGCCCGAGGTCCGGGTGCCGGCGCTGCTGACATACGGTGTCCGGAGCAAGATCTTCCCCGGCCCGCTGGACGAATGGCTCGCCGCCCGGCTGCCGAAAGCCGAGGTCGTACCATTCCAGCACAGCGGACACGCACTGTTTTCCGAAGAACCGCAACGGTTCAACGAGGTCCTCGGCAATTTCCTGTGAACCTCGAACATCGGCATGCTCCCGTGGCAGCGACCGCCCGCGGGTCGTCGCTGCACGACGGTCTCGCTGATCGGAAAGCAGAATCGATGATGAACCCGTTCGGGCTGAACACTATTCGCCATAGTCCACGATGTGGGCGCCATGCTGCTGCGTCGCATCGATGGGTGGGACCAAATCCGAGCGGAGCCGGTAGTGCGGCTACTCGGTAACCATTGCCGCACATTCGAATACACGCCGACAACGAAGGGCTCGTGTGCTGTCGAACTCCCTGTGACGGCTGTCGGGGTGCGCAAGCCCTTCTTCGACTGTCTGCTACTGAATGTCGGTGTGGAGCACGGCGATCACGCTGTGGCGGAGAAGGCCGTAAGGATCGTTCGACGCATCGCAGCCGCCGAGGACGCGGGGCAGATTGTCGTCAACGGCTGCGTCCTGTTGCCGGAATGCGGCGAGAATCGCCGTGTACCAGAGAAGTTGGATGTGCTGTCAGAACTCGCGGACACCCTGGATTTGCTGACCGAATTCACCGAGCGGCTCGAGGAACGCGGTGAACGGGTTCACCTGATGCCGTTCGGCTGGAAAACCCATTGCCACGTAGAACCTCTCGGATACCACGGGGCGGCGCCGTGGCTGATCCACCTATCCGCCTGCCCGGCGGGCACCGGCCTCGCCGGTGGAAGCAGTGGGACCATTCGCGCACACGCGCGACCCAGCCGCCCGCCGCACTGGAGGACAACCTGCACGACACTGTTATGAGAACGCCGTATCAGTTCGCCGATCAGCAACTGAATACAGATCGCCGTGGTGCAGTAGGACGTCAATGCACAGCGCGATCCCGATGAATGCGAACAGGACTCGCGCCGAAATGGGGCCGTAGCAAGTAAGAAAGCGCACGACTTTGCGGCAAACGCGCTGGGCCCAGGTGGTCCGTCGGACAGATAGGGCAAGGATCAGTAGCGACGGCAGCAAACTTTAAAGATTCTTCCGGAGCCGCACTGTCAGTCAGGCACCCCCAGGTTGCGGGCCAGCACTTGCCACGACTTGCGCATCGCTACGGCCAGCATCGCCGCGGCGCCGAGCGCCGCCAAGCGCGACCTTGCACGAAGGACATAGGTGGAAAGAATCGGTCGAATTCGGAACATATTGAAACCACATTTCATCAAACGTGCAAAAGGGCGCAACACCGTCGGTGCGCAGGTATTCGCTAGTGAGAGAGGATCTCAGCGGCGCTCGACACGCGCTGGCAACCCTCCTACAAGGGCCGTCGACACACGAATCTGGTGACGCGGGAACCAATCATTCGGTACCTGAAGTTTGTATTTCTGCAGAATGATCGCCAAGGTGAGGATGCCTTCGACATAGGCCGTTCGAAAGCCCACGCATTTGCGCGGGCCGACATTGTGCGTTTTTAGTGATCTTGCCGGTCGAGAACCGATCAGGGTTGAATACCTCGGGTCGTTCCCAGAACCGCGGATCCCCATGCAGCCCAGCAATTCGTAGGGACTGCGCGAGTATCGGGCTACCAGGCTGAGAAATGCCGTTAACGACGGACCAGGCGGACGACCGGACGCCGAATCCCGCTCGCCTCCAGCAGAACTAGCGGGGATAGAACGACCGAAGCCACAGGTGTCCGGTTTCATGCGTTATTCACTCCCAACATTGCCATTGCCGTTGCGTAGCGTGCCCGTACGCCACCCAAGCCTGTTCCCGATCAGGCAATTTGAGGACGGCGACGTTGACCTCCGTCTTTTCCGCAATAGAACAGACATCTTCCGCCAGCCTGCGGTAATGGTGCAAGACTCCGGAGGAGGGTTGCATCAGCGTTGCAATCCGTATTTCGAGGTTGTCGACACCGGATATCGACTTCGCGAAAGCCGGACTCGAACTCCGGAGGTGGCAGGTCGGGCATCTGCCGACGGGCCACCTGTACCTACCGCGTGCCGGCCAGATCCGCACCCGCCGCACTCAGGCGGTTCGTGTCGCACGATCCGTTCCTTGGGCACCTCGTCGACCAGCCCCGACATCGACCGGATGCGCGGGCTGCCCACCTGGTTTACGGCGCAACGACTCGACCGAACTATCGCGCGAGGCACATTGGCATCCACGGCCACGCGCCTCTTTTCAGGCTCTTTGGAAGGAATTCGATGATGATGCGGTGGCCGCCAAGAGTCACGCCGACACGCTGCCGAATGAGAACGAAATCCCCACGGTACCAACGCTTCTCGCCGCAACCAGCCCTTGGCGGCCACCCGCGAACCCGCCAACAGCGGCCATCAGAGGTTGAAAGACAAGCTCAGAGCTTGTCGGCGCCATCGCCTTTGTGGAGGTGGTCCAGAACCTCCATGAAGACAGATCGGATCGCGGCAGCGTACCGGTCGATCGACTCGCGCGCCGGTACGGTGTCAGGGAACAGCATGCTCAGCGAGGTGACATCCGGGAAACGGTTGATCCACAGCACGACTTCCCGAGAGCTGCCCCGATTGCTGAACAGACCGCCGTTGATCGCATCGAAGAACTCGATACCCACGAGCTTGCGAGCGTCGATATACGACACCGTCGGCGCTGACCAGCCAGGCTCGATCGGTATCCCATCTGTGGGCGTCAACAGCTCCAGCACTCGATGCAGAGATACGTCCGCTAGCTCCTTGCCGCGTGTTAGCGCCTGCTGCGCGGGAGCTATTAGTGACCCGAATCCAGCATCAGCAGATACCTCGAATGCTACTGGCACCAGAGATGCAAACCAGCCCATTGAGCTGTACTCGGCGGCCGTGGTGCGGGTGTCGACCGGCGTCAGCCCGAAGTAGAAGTCGCGGCCGGCCAGACGCTGCTCGGCCATCGCAACCACTGCGAAAACCCCACCGCTGAACCGCCCGCCATGATCGAGGCAGAGCTGTTCGAATCGCACCGCGTCGGCTTCGCTGAAGAGCGGCACCGTGATCTGCATCGAACGGGTGTAGCCGTCATCGGCCACCCCCAGTGGCAGCGCGAACGCAGGCAGCTCGCCACCGTTGCGTTGCAGCAGGTCGATCCAGACGCGAACTCCCGGTGATGATTTCGTGAGACTCGACGAGTACTTGCGTTCCCGCTCGCAATACTGGAAGTGACTTCCGACCGGCGACAACCCGCTGGCAGTGCCGGAGACCTCACTCCCATACAACCCCAGCAGATCGGTTATGGTGACGGCCTGGGAGACGCCGTCGGTGTGCAGGTGATCCACCGCCGCATACACGGTCGAGGAGTCGTCGCGGACGATGGCACCGAAGGTGAAACAGTCCCAGCGAAATGGGTCAGGCGTTGTCTGCTGCACCAGCTCACAGATGCGGTCTGCATCGGTCTGCTCACCCAGATCGACCGGCGCGAGTTCGACCGCATCCGATTCGACCACATGTCGCGCGATCATGCCATCAGCCGCAATCTCGAACCAGCTGGCAAACGTATCGTGCCGCTGCACAAAGCGATTGATCGCTCTCGTCATCGCCTCGGTATCCAGTGTCCCGCGAATGTCGAAGGTAATCACAACCAGCCCGGAAAACCGGAAGCCGGCGTGGCGGTTACGGTGGGCCGCTTTGAGGTATTCCTCTTGCTGATGCGACGGCGGCGTCGGGTTCACGGGCGCCTTCGCTGCCGCAGCCACTGCCAGCTGGGTTGCCTTCCACGCCACAAGCTTTCCCGGTGCAGGCTGCCAATCCTCGATGAGCCCGAGACCCACCACGCGACTCTCCCTCGTGTCGGTTCGGATGCGGTCGGCGCTCACCATAGCGGTCAGCACCCGGTAGCCGGTACGTACGCAGCTCTCCAATAGCGAGAAGCTGATCTGGGGATGTGTTCCCGACGGTGGGAACTGGCCAGGTTGAGCCTCCTATTCACCGACGTATCGGTTGAGGTCGAGAGCGGTTGTGCAGTGAACCCGCCTATCGCACTACCCGCCGCAGCTGTACCCGCCTTTCCCGAGCGTCATGGCACTATCAGCTCATGCGTTATATGCAGGAAGGATTTGCCGATCAGGTACCGGTCGATTTCGAACTGTGCGGCTACACCCTGTCAGTGCCGTCCAAACATGTTCTGACGCACTTCTATTCGCCGACCAGCGGCGGTTTCCAGCCATACCGAGAGCAGGGCTTGATCCTGGTTACGACGGCATTGGAACGGCTCCAGCGCCGCGGTGTGGCCGTCGATATCGGCGCGAATGTGGGAGATACGCTAGCCATCATCGCTCGCCACAGCGCACTCGATGTCATCTGCGTCGAGCCGTCCGACTTCTACCTACCGTACCTGCGGCACAACGTGACTCGTCATTTCGCAGGCCGCGCCAGAGTCCTGGACTGGTTCGTCACGGCACGGGACGACGAACCCGGCCGAGCGCTGTTCCACTGGGGTGGCACCGCCAAGGCGATAAACCAGTCCTATTCCGAAAGTGGCACCGTGGCTTCGATCGGCAGGCTGATCGCCGACGCCGGCGAGGTCGCGCTGTTGAAGATCGATACCGACGGAGCGGACCTGAGCATCATCGAAGGCTGCCTGGACGCGCATCAGCCGACCTTCCCCATCTATTTCGAGCTCGAGAAGACCAACCCCAAACCAGACAAGGTGGGCGCGTTCTGCGCCCAGGCGCAAAGGTTCTTCTCCCGAGTGGTCGCCGCCGGCTACCGCCAGGCGTTCGTCTGGGACGACCCGGGGCGCTTCTATGGCCGCCTCGACCTCTCCGCCGACATGACGGTCAAGAATCTTTTGAACTACCTGACCCAGCTTCGGCATCGCCCGATCTGGGGCTACGACATCTGCCTGGTGCACGACAGCGACACCGCCTTGTCGAAGCAACTGTCGGCGTTGATCTCCGAAGATCAGTTCGTTCCGCTGGATTGAAGCCTCAGCACTCCCGTCACTCGCTGCCATCCCTGCACATGTCGTTGCAGCCTTCGAAGACACCGACATCAGAGTGATCGAGTTGTCCGGCATCTTGCAACTGCTACCGATCCACCCCATTTCTGCCGCCGGCGGGGCGCCGAGGCTGGCGGGCTGGTGTGCGGCAGTGGCGGGTCAGGCGGTCTTGGTGGCGAAGGGGCCGTCGTCGCCGAACGCGAGTTGTGCGAAGTTCTCGCCGATGCGGTGGTGTCCTGCGGGGTCGGGGTGGACCTCGTCGGGCAGCGGGAATTCGGCGTAGTCCTGCTCCCCGTAGAGTTCACGGCCGTCGAGGTAGTGCAGGTTCGGGTCCTCGACCGCCCGCTGTCCGACGATCCGGGCGAGTTCCTCACGGATGACGATGAGCGTCAGGCGTCCTGCGGCGCGTTCGGCCGGATCGCCTGTCGCCTTGAACTTCAGGGTGCCGTTGGCGAAGTCGGGCATGAGGGGGCCGGGGGTGCCCTCCTGGACCGGGCACAGGACAGGCGAGACGACCAGGAGCGGTGTGGTCGGGTGCCCCTCGCGGATGGTGTCGAGGAAGCCGTGGACCGCGGGGGCGAAGGCGCGCAGGCGCATCGCGTCGGTGTTGACGATGTTGATGCCGATCTTCAGGCTGATCAGGTCCGCGGGGGTGTCTCGCATGGCGCGGGCGGTGAACGGGTCGAGCAGTGCGCTGCCGCCGAATCCGAGGTTGACCAGTTCCACGCCGCCCCGGGCTGCGGCCAGGGCCGGCCAGATGGCGGTCGGGTGGGTGGCGTTGGAGCCGTGGCTGATGGAACTTCCGTGGTGCAGCCATACCTTGCGCCCGTGGTCCGGTGCGAGGTCGACGGGGGCATTGGTGCGCAGGGAGATCAGCTCGGTGATCTCGGTGTGCGGGAGCCAGATCTCGATGTCCTTGTCACGCGCCGGAAGGCCGGTGAAGCGGGCGGTGCCGACGGGCCCCTCATGCAGTTCGGAGGTCTGGATGACCATGTCGGTGATCATGCGGACGTTGCCGCCGGGCACCGTGGCCTGGGCCGCGAGGCGGCCGTCGACCAGCAGGTCGTAGACGCCGTCCGCCGGGGCCGGGAAACCCTGGTAGACCCGCTTGGTGGGCAGCGTGTCCAGCTCGATGGCGGTGGCCTTGGTACGGAACACCAGCCGCACGCCGGATGGCTGGGCCTCCGCCAGGGTCAGCTGCTCGTCGGGGATCTGCCGGCGCGCCGGAGCGGGCAGCCGATGCGGGAGCAGGCCGTGCGTGGTCACCTCCAGGTCGAGGAAGCCGCGCAGCATGTCCGCGGTGACGGGTGTGGTGGTCCAGTCGTGCTCGGTGTTCATGGTTCCCAGCCTGTTGATCGAGGTGTACGGGTTGTTCTGATGTGCCGGTGCGCGGTGCGGCGGACCGCCTCCGGAGTGGGCCTGCCGGTCAGGGGGTGCTGTAGTTGCGCAGCAGAGCGTCGAGGGAATCCAGCATCCACAGCCAGGACTCCTGCGAGTCGACAGCGGTGTGGCTGAAGCCTCCGGCCAGCTCCAGGCTGATGTAGCCGTGGAAGGCGCCGCCCAGCATCCGGACCGCGTGCGTCTGATCCGGCTCTGTCAGGTGGTAGGCGCGCAGGAGAGCACGCGTCATCTGGGCGTGCCGGACGCCGGCGCTGGCGGCTGCCGTCGCGGAGTCGAGCCTCAGCCGGGTAGCGGCGTAGCGCCCGGGGTGCTCCCGGGCGTAGTCGCGGTAGGCGTCCGCGAAGGCAACCAAGGCGTCCTTGCCCGCCCGGCCGGCCAGGGCGTCGGCGACCCGGTCGGCGAGCTCCTCCAGTGCGAACAGGGCGATCCGGGTCTCGAGGTCCTGCGAGCTCTTCACATGCGAGTACAGACTCGCGGTCTTCACGTCGAACCGCCGGGCGAGCGCCGAGACGGTCACCTGGTCGAAGCCGACCTCGTCGGCGAGTTCCGCCCCCGCCCGTGTCAGGCGCTCCGAGGTCAGCCCTACTCGAACCATAACCTTCTTCCCGTTGACCTAATGCCGTTATGAATTTGCCTAAAGCATATAGGCAAGTTGTCCGGCTTTCATGAAGGCACTGACTGAGCAAGAGACCGGTATGTCGGTCGAGTGATGTCGAGGCGGTGCATTGGATCGTGACTCGGGTTCAGCCCTTGGTGGCGCGACCGATCCTTTGCTTGGACCGGCATGAATACACGGTCGGTGAGGTGGTCAGGCGCCGATCGCTCACACCTGCGGTTGCCGTCGAGCCCGGGCGGCCAGCTCGATGCAGCCGGCCCGATCGCGGTCCATGTCTGCGATATCCGTTGTTAATCAACCATTCTCGAACATTCCCAGTCTTCACAAATGCGCATCGATTTCGTGCCATAGTGAGTCGGTGTTCTGGCTTCGCAGTGTCGCCGTCGCCGTGGCCTGTTGTGCCCTGTCGGCGACGGCCTGTCAGAGCCCCGCCGCGCCACCGACCTCGCCGAGCCCTCCCGCCGCGCCTACACAGGACGACAAGCCGGGCTCGGGTGACCAGCGGATCATCATGGAATTCGGCGGCAAGACCCGCTCCTATGTAGTGCACGCGCCGCCGAGCTACGACGGCAGCACCGCCCTGCCACTGGTGGTCGCCCTGCACTTCTATCCCGGTGACGCGGCGCGGATCGCCACCACCAGCGGCTTGAATGCCAAGGCGGACAAGGAAAACTTCCTCGTCGTCTATCCGGAGGGGCATGCTTCCGGATTCAACGCCTTCCTCTGCTGCGGTTCGGAAGACGATGTCGGCTTCGTCAAGACTGTCCTCGCCCGAATGATCAACGCCTGGAAAGCCGACCCGAAGCGCATCTATGCCGCAGGCATCTCGAACGGCGGCGATATGTCCTTCAAACTCGCGGTGGAACTACCCGGCACCTTCGCCGCCATCGCCGCGGTCAGCGGGGGTTTCATCGGCTCCGCCGCGGCGCAGCCGTCCTACAAGCCGACGACACCGGTATCGGTGATCACCTTCCTCGGCGGCAAGGACCGCTACTTCGGTCGATTCGACACCGGGATCACACAGTGGCAGGAGCGACTCGCCTGCGCTCCCGGGGTTGCGCGGGACGACCTTGCCAATGGCATCACCGTCGCGACGGCCACCTGCGCCGATGGCAGCACGGTCGAGATCTACCGACTTCCCGAGATGGGGCACTCATGGCCGGGTGCCGCGCAGGGCGAACTCTCCGATGCGGGGGCCGGGGTGAACGCGACCGACCTCGCGTGGGACTTCTTCGAAGCCCACGCAATCCACGGTCGATGAGGCTTCAAACCCTGCACGACCTGCCCCGGGCGATGGGGAAGCACTACATCGACATCCCGGAGACAGCTCCCAACAACCGCGACGTGCTCGAACGATAGGCCCCTGGCCGGTAAGCAAGCCAAAGTGTGACTTTTCTGTGGAGTACCTCGAGTCTCACCGGTGATGCTTGCAACAGAAAACCCCTTCCGATGCTGGTCGGAAGGGGTTTCTTTGTCGGGATGACAGGATTTGAACCTGCGACCACCTGACCCCCAGGGAACCGAAATTTATCCTGGAGTGTCCAGCCGGTGACATTCCGTGCAGGTCAGAGGCCTTTCAGCGTCCGGCTCGTTCTACCCGGTCCGTCTTGTATCGACCTGTCTTGGCAAGTTCTAGGCACGCTAGGAGGCGTTGTAGTCGAGGAGGTTGCCGACTTTTTCGCCAGCGGGTGCCCCGGTGGCCGACGGCGATGGATCGCGGCGCGGTGGGCCGACTTGCGAACGGCCGCATAGTGTTGAAGCAGTTCACCAAGGCGGTGCTCGAGACCGCGTTGAACGAGGAGATGACCGAGCACCTCGGCTTCGACAAGAACGAAGCTCCCCTAGATCGGGAAACGACCAACGTGCGCAACGGGACTCGCTCCAAGACGGTGTTGACCGAGGCCAGCGGGCACGTCCCGATCGAGGTGCCCCGCGATCGGGAGGGCAGTTTCGAACCGCAGATCGTCAAGAAACGCCAGCGCCGGTTGACCGGTGTGGATGAAATCGTGTTGTCGCTGTATGCGAAAGGCCTGACGACTGGGGAGATTTCGGCGCATTTCGCCGAGATCTATGGGGCGTCGGTATCGAAGGAGACAGTGTCTCGGTCTCGGATCACCGACAAAGTGGTCGACCAGATGCAGCAGTGGTCGTGCCGGCCGCTGGATGCAATCTATGTGGCCGTGTTCATCGATGCGATCGTGGTGAAGGTCCGTGATGGTCAGGTCGCCAACCGTCCGATCTATGCCGCGATCGGTGTCACCGTCAACGGTGAGAAGGACATCCTGGGGTTGTGGGCCGGCACCGGTGGCGAGGGCGCGAAATTCTGGATGAGCGTGCTCACCGACATCCGCAACCGTGGCGTGAAAGACGTGTTCTTCCTGGTCTGCGACGGGCTGAAAGGGCTGCCCGACGCGGTCGGCAACGTGTGGCCGCTGGCCACGGTCCAGACGTGCATCATCCATTTGATTCGGAACACGTTCCGGCTGGCGGCCCGCCAGCACTGGGACGCGTTGCGCCGGGATGTGAAACCGATCTACACCGCACCCAACGCCGCCGCGGCACGAGCGGCGCGCGATGAGCTCACCGAACGATAGGGCACGAAATACGGTGCGATCGTGCGTCTTTGAGAGAACGCGTGGGAGGAATTCATTCCGTTCCTCGACTACGACATCGAGATCCGCCGGGTGATCTGCTCCACCAACGCCATCGAATCCTTGAACGCCCGCTACCGGCGCGCGATCAAAGCCCGCGGGCACTTCCCCACCGAGCAAGCCGCGCTGAAATGCCTGTATCTGGTCACCCGGTCGCTGGACCCGACCGGGGCCGGTCGGGCACGATGGACCATGCGCTGGAAACCCGCGGTCAACGCATTCGCGATCACCTTCGCCGACCGCTGGCCCGACGCCCAAACCTACTGAGAGAAACCGCCGGAAACACCCTTGGCGAGACAGTCCCACCGGCCGACGACAACACGCCGGACGCCGGCTTCACGGAGACTGCGCCAGAGCCAAGGTCAGGGATGGTCAGGTCACCAACAGGCCCATCTATATCTATGTGGTCATCGGCGTGACCTGTGCCGGGAACGCGACATCCTCGGACTGTGGGCTGGCGAGGGCGGTGAGGGCGCGAAATTGCGGCTTCAAGTGTTGACCGAGATAAAGAACTGGTGATCATGTCGAGCCGGAACCGGCCGTAGGGGTTGACGTTGGATCA
Organism: Nocardia sp. NPDC005998; assembly: GCF_040614395.1. Classification (NCBI taxonomy): domain Bacteria; kingdom Bacillati; phylum Actinomycetota; class Actinomycetes; order Mycobacteriales; family Nocardiaceae; genus Nocardia; species Nocardia sp. NPDC005998. The sequence continues at coordinate 207,073 of NZ_JBEXUI010000012.1, forward strand.
GAACAGCGGCGACATAGTGCGGCCCTCGTTCCCGCCGATCAGGTCGTGGAGTTTCGGATCTTCGAAGACCGGCTTGTGGCCCGGCATTGTGGCGGGCGGCCCGGGCAAGGAGCCGGGTCATGGATGCTTCGGAGCAGTGGTTGGTGGATATTTGACCCCCGGATTCGGAACCGTCATCTGTGGGGGCCGGGTCAGCGAGGTCGTTCGGGCCTGTTCGGTCGTCGGAGGACGCCGGGGCGTCATCGACGGTGGTGTCTTGGCCGGTGTAGTTGTCCTGGCTGGCACAGTGGTTGTCGTGACCTTGATGGATGCTGTCGTGGAGTGATTCGGGACCGTGGGCGCGGGTGCCGATGTCCTGGTCGCGGTCGTGGTCGGTGTGATGGTCGTCGGGGTTGTGGTTGTCGTCGCCTCCGTCTGCGTCGCTGTAGTAGGACGCGGCGGCGTAGTGGTGCCGGTCGGGGTGAGGGTCACCGCGATGGGCGTGGTGGTGGCGGGGTCCTGGCTGGTGGCCACCAGCGTTGGATCGGTGGTGGAATTCGCATCACCGGGCGGGGCAAGCGACATTGAAAAACCCACGCTCGCACTGACACTGATCGATGCGCCGCTCTCAGCGGTCGCGCTTGTGTCGGCGCTGGTAGTGGCCGTGTCCACCGTCGTTTCGGCTGGGGTGAGGATAGTTGTCGGTTCTTCGGTCGTGGTGGCCACATCGGTGACAATTGGGTCGGTCGGGATGTCGTTTCGGGCGGGCATGTCGCTCGGCGTTGTCGACGCACCAGCCCCGCTGCCCACTGATGCCGCATCGAAACGAGTGATGGCATTGTCGATGGTGTGCGGCGTGGAAACGGTCGACGCCGGCGCAGTGTTGTCCACACGGTCATCTCCGCCCGAGTCCCACACTGCGGCGACCCCGACCAGCACGGCGAGCAGCGCCGCGGCCGCAGCCGCATACGGCACGTCCCTGCTTGTACCTCGCCCTGCAACGTGCGCTGTGCTCGCAGACTCCCTCCGCAACCCTGCAGGGTCGGACTGAGGACCATCGCTTTGCGCCTCGAGGGCATCTGCGGCAGAACCATTCTCATCACCGCGGGTCGCGCTGCGTTCAGCCCTACCGGGACCGTCGCGATCGGGCGCGTCGCTGTCCATCAACTCACACCTGTCGTTGTTCTGTTCACGAAGCACTGCGACTGGTAGGCCGCAGGAGGTCCCGCGACTTCGCGCGGGCGCGGATTCGGGAGGCCGACTCCCGTGGTTTCGACCGCAAATACGAGCAGCGCATGGATACGATTGCCGACGCCGGGCGTCAGCTTCGGGCCATGAAGTCCGGCTCCACCATGATGGCTGCGAGTACGCGTGACTTACCGTTCGAGCCGTCTCGACCGACCACTGAAACGAGCCGGCCCCCAACCGATCACGACGATTCCGACCGCTGTCGCCAACCTGGCGGTGTGTTGGATCATGTGACGTCCGTTCCCACTGATCGGTTGTGACCAGCGATTTCACCGATTTTCCGTGACGCTAGCAGCGCACCCATGTCGAAACACCCGCCATATCAACTATCTTCAGCCTCGGCTGAGTGCGCTCCGCCTGCGGAGCGGAACTTTCACGTGAGGCCTACAGTCGTCAGCGCCTGTCGCACGTAGCGCGGAACAGGTCCCAACAGGGGGCTACATGTGATGACCCAGTGGCCCGCTGCTTCCAGCAATGGGACCGTCTTGTGCCAGCACCATGCCCCATGACACCCACCATGCGCCAACACGACCGCACTCATCCGGCCTCGCCTTCCCACGTGCGGTTGTTCACGACGAACGATCGCGGACCACCGAGTCCGAAACATCGGCCGAGTTCCCTGGTCGATCACCAGGGCAGTCGGTTTCGATGCTGGTCACCGATGCATTCACCCGCGGAGGTTCTCCGCACGCGCAGGCATCGGCGCTACGTCGTCGACACTCCAACGACGTGGCGTCGACAGCTCCGGCCCGCCGGGTCACTCGCGAGGCACTCACGCTCGACCCGGGATCGGCGACCCGGACCCGTATGACACCGTACAAATACGGATCTTTTCAAACCACCCGATCCATAGACTCTGAGCGCACAAACACCTGTTCCTATTCAACGAAATGATGAGGTTGGGATGAGGACATCGAGAGCGGTCGCAGCGTCTGCGGCGAGCGAGGCCGCACCGCTCAGCGCAGGAGTTATAACCGGCGGCGGTAACGCCTCGGCCGCCTCCTACAACGGGGTGTACGGTGCCGGCCATTCCGTCATCGACCACCACGACCTGATAGGCGGTACCACATTCCCGATCCACGAGAACGGATGGAATTGTGTTGTAACCGTGAGGGATACACCCGGTCAGGCGATTCCCATGCTGGCCGATGTGGGACCTCCAGGATGAAAGAGGACCGCCGTAATTACACAACCTATGCCGTCCGCGGTCTATGTGCATGCACCGCATACCTGCATCGAATGGGAGGGACAACTCCAGCCACCGCCGGCCCAAGGGAACTTCTTTATCCAGGAAGGACACTACGGCTGATGCTGCCCTCATAACGGCGGTCCCGCGGCGGCGGGCATCACGGTGGCGATTCCCGGTCGGAGCAACTCAGCGCTGGACACGCGCCGCCGTACGGCGGTCGGCAGCATTTCGCGCAGATGGCGGGGTTGTCTATTCTCCGGCGAATCTGATTCCGATCCGATCGGCCGCACCTAATGGCTCGGTCCGAAGGAGCGACCGACGCCACAACACCTGACGGCACGATCGTCCACTCCGAACTGCAACTGGACCTGCGACGATCTGTTCCCATCGTTGGAAATATCTCAGCAAAAATTCCTTACCATGTTCAATTCTAGGCTTTACAACAACATGAAAGACGGTCTTCTCCGATGAAAAAGGCTCTTTACGCTGCAACAGTTCCCCTGGCTGCGGTGGCCTTGTCTGTGCTTCCCGCCGGGTCTGCACAGGCTGCCGCCTCAGCCTCGAACGCAGCACAAATTTGCGGATCAGGGTATCAACCACTCGACCAGAAGACCATACCCGGTGCAGTAGTCTATCTTTCCTACAATGGGGGCACGGACTGCGTCGTGACCATGAAGACTGCGTTTCTCGGTCAACCGACCACCACCACGGCTGCCATCATAGTCACCAACAGCACTGAAATTGGTGGCCCGTCAGACCACGATACAGGTAACTATAGCTATTATGCTGGCCCAGCTCGGGAATATGCACCAGGGAAGTGCATTCGATGGGGCGGAGATGCTTTGAACCCCGACAGAAGTATGGGCGGATTTTTAACCGGACCAGAGCACTGCGGCTGAGATCGTTTCTCCTCTCGTCGATTTCGCCTTCGTCAGTTTCTTGTAGCAGGTGGGCGTGGCGAGGAGGGTCGGAAAGGCGCAGAAGCGGATGCTTTTGCGCCCGAACCTCAGTCGAGCCTGCTCGTGAGGCCGAAACGTCAAGCATCTCTTGAGAACAAACGGTTAAGAATGTCCTGAGACTTCACATTTGACACTCCAAAGGCCGAATGCTCATGGCTGGGTATCCCCTGGTTCGACGATCGACTTATCACGATCAGCGAAGCGGGACAGCCGATCCGACCGGAGCACTACTCGGACATGTTCCAGCTGTTTCGAGAGCGCGCCGGTCTTCGCCGCATTCCACTGAAGGGACTGCGGAGCACGAGTGTCGGCCTAATGCTGGCGCTCGGCATCCCTGCACATGTCGTCGCCTAATTCGACGATGAGCCGTTGGAGTGCTGCTGGCGCGTTGCCCGCAGTCCCTGTTCGGCATTGGCCACCAGTTGCACGCGTGATTGTGCGCCGCGCTTTGCCAGTATGGCCGAGACGTGCGACTCCACTGTGCGTTGTGAAAGGTATGTCCGAGCCGCGATTTCGGAGTTGCTGTGGCCCAGGGCAATCAATTCTGCCACGCGTTTTTCGGCAGGTGTCAGCGCTGGCTGCCCGGTGTTGGTGTGACCGCTCAGACGATTGCGGCCTCGACGAATTCCGAACTGGCGCAAGCGCGCATCGGCCCGTGTGATGCCCAATGCCGCCCCGAGGGCCGAGTACTGATCTACCGCTCGGTACAGCGCGGCACGTGCATCGTCCCGGCGCCCCGATGCGCCGAGCAGCGTAGCCAGGTTCTCGCACGCCTGCCCGACGTAGTGTGGACGGCCCGCGGCCCGGAATTCGACTTCGGCCGACTCGACCAATGTCGGCTTACTGTCGGCGAGTCCGCGACAAAGGAGTGCTGTGCCACGGCGGGCGGCAGTCGAATATCGACTCTCCCATTGCTCAGCAAGCAAGGCCACCTGCGTTGAGAGCTTCGAATCTCCGGCAGTCAGCGCCATCCGAGCGAGGTCCGGATATATGTAATAGCGCAACGCCATAGTGGCACCGTCAGCTGTGTCATCACAGAGCACTACCAGTCGCTTGATCGCATCCGCTAACTGTCTGTTTGCTTCGTCTGCGAGCGCTCGGGCCCATGACCACACGAATTGCTGCTCGCAGGTGTCCGAGGCTTCGCGGAAATCGGCCGGATCCAATACTTCCGCACCGATGATGCCGCGATTGATCTCGATCAGTGTGGACCAGCTTCGCGTCGTAGGGTCGTCGGCCCTTACAGGCGAAGATGATTCGATCTGGTCCTCGGCTACCGCGTCCCAGTTGCCGGTGAGGAATCGAAGCCTTGCATGAGCCCGCCATGACCGCGTTGGGTCGATTCCCGGTTCCACGCGACCGAGTTCGAGGGAGCGATTCAGCGTGTCCTCTGCTTCGGTCGTGCGCCCCAACTCGATCAGGCACAAAGCGCGAACCGCGAAAAGGTCGAATGCCAGTGGGCGCCACTGCAACAGGACACCGCAATGGCGGTGGTCGTCGGCTACTTCATTGCCCAATTCGGCGGCCTCGTCCAACAGGCCCTCGTGGTAGCGGATCATCCCCAGCACGTGGCGACCGAGTCCTGTTGCCGTCGTGTCGTTTTCCGACTCGCCAACCGAGATAGCCTCGGCCGCGGCTGCCTCGGCGTCAGTGGTGCGCTGGCGGGCCAACAGAATCAGGGCCGCCAGACCGGACAACCTGCCTCGCACAGCCTCGTGGCGATCGACCCGATCGATGGCCGCATTAATTGTCTCCAGCGCATCGGTGAAGCGACCTTGGGTGTATTCCACGTGCGCGCAGAGCCACACCATGTCGGCGAGCTCGCGGGGGTGACGATCCGACTGGCGTGCGTGCTCCAGCGCCGATCGAACAACAGGGACCGCCGCAGCAGCGCGACCACAGCGCAGCAGCGCTCGCACCCGCCACACGGACAACACCTCGACGATATCGTCGTCTGGTAGCCCCACCGCGCAGGCTCGTGTCAGCAGGCGGACCACGAGTCGCGAGTCCTGCAAGGTCAGAACGGCCGCGACTGCGGCAATCCATTCGAGCAGGTCTTGGTCGAACGATGCGCTGGCTGCCAACAAGTAGCGTGCGATTCGCTGGTCGGATACGCCGGCTGGGATGAGCCGCCGAGCTGCGTGCAGGGGCATTTGCGCGCGGTCCGGTGCGGGCAGACGATTGGCGAAAGTCGTGCGTAGTGCATTGTCACGAAAGGTCAACTCATCACCCATATGCTGCAGAACACCGCAGTCCACCGCATTGTCGAGCATCGCCCATATCGTGAGCAATGGCTGGTCGAGGATGATCGCGAGTTCAACGGGCTCGATATTCGGCCCGACCGCGGCTGCCGTTGACAATACGTTCTGCACAGCTGGATCCAGATAGTCCAACTGCCTCGTGTCCTCCATAACCAGTCCTCCCAGGCCAGGTCTACGGCAGTCTTGTATCCAGTCACAACGCTCGTCAAGGGCCGGTACTCCCGCACGTGGGCATTCCCGATCGGTAGTGTCGAGTCTTTTACACTGACAATTGTGGTTAGCAGCGCGAACGGCGAGTTACACGGCCGTATGGACGAAATCGCTTGTGCGACTGAGTTGATCACCCAGGCACAGGCGGGCAACGGCAACGTCGCGACGATTATCGGCGAGCCCGGCCTCGGGAAGACCGCGCTGCTGAGCTTGCTGCGCAACGAGGCAGCACTCCGGGGTTTCCGGGTGCTTGCCGGAGCGGCAACCCGCCTCGACAAGCATGTGTCATTCGCCGGCCTCAGTGCCTGTTTCGAGGGGCATATCGGGCCACATGAACCGCTCATCGAGAGAGTACTCACGCTGCTCAGCGGGGTCGAAAGAGCGGAAGGTGGCCTGCTCGGCCGAGAACTCGCGATCACCGAGTCGCTGTTGGCCCTCATGGACCACTGGTGCGCTACAGCTCCAGTGGCCGTCATCGTGGACGACGCGCAATGGGCCGACGGCTCCACGATGAAGGTGTTACAGCACCTGAGCCGATATGCCGTCCAGCAGCCGGTACTGCTGTTGATGGCGACTCGTCGATCGCAGTTGCCGACGGTCCTCGCCGAACTGGATTCGACCGGCGGGCACCACATCGAGCTGGCACCGTTGAGCGAGCCCGCGGTGGTGGCAATGGTGGCACAGACGCTGGGGCGAGCACCCGAGCCCGTCGAGCTGGCGGCCGTCGCCAGAGCTGGCGGAAATCCGCTGTATATAACGGAAATACTCGCGGGAATCACGCATACGTCGACGCTTCCGACCGCCGGACAGCCACCTGACTCCTCTGACGATGTCATTGAGGCGAGGCTTGCGCTGCTCCCAGCGTCCGCACGTCAGGTGCTGTCGGTTGCGTCTGTGCTAGTGCCGAATATTGTAACGACAGAGCTCGCGGAAGTGCTCGATGCTCCCGCTGGGCATATCGACTCCGTCGTGAAACTGGCGCTTGAGGCCGGATTGCTGGCCGGTACCCCAGAACGGTTCACCTTTCGCCACGATCTCATCCAACAAGTCCTAGCTGAGCGTGTGCCGCAGGCGACCCAGCGGAACCTGCACGATCGGGCCGCGCTGATACTAGCAGCGAACGAGGCCTCGCCCGAGCGCGTCGCGGGCCACCTGGTGCAGGCTGCTCACCATATGGTCAACCCGACAATGGAAACTTGGCTGCTCGACAATATGAGCGGACTTGCCCTCCGGGCACCGGAACTCGCGGCCGACTTGATCGAGCGCACCCTACCGAGAGTCTCGCGGGTGTCCAACGCCTACCGGGCATTGTGGGAGCACTATATTCGCGCATTGCTGACGAAAGGCAGCTCGAGTGAAGCCGAAGCGTCGATCCGCGCGTTGTTGCGGTCGAACGAGCCCATGGACCAACTGCCGTCATTCACCGCAATCCTCTGGTGGCTTCTCACGATGGCTTGCATCGGGCAAGGCAAGCTGGACGAGACGATATCGACGATTCGGCAGGTGACGGAACGGCAGATACTCACCGAATCGGAGCTCTCCCGCTATACCGGGCTTGCCAGTATCTGCCATTATCTGCTCGGTCGGCTGGAACCGGCCGAGCTCGCAGCAAAAGACGCTTTCACGCACGGCGACTTCGGAAATCACGCTGCGGTGACATTGGGATCCCTGGCCTACATCAGCGGTCGGCTGGACGAAGCATTGAGCTACGGCCAACTCGTCGTGCACGGCTACCAGACGCAACCACTCGATGACAAATCGGATCAGTTCGATCCCTATATGCTGCAAGGCAACAGTCTTGCCGAATTGGACCGCTACCCCGAAGCTCTCCACCTTCATGGAGTAGCGGTGCTGCACGGATACCAACACCAGGGCACGTTCATCGCGTCGAGCTTGTACGCGCGGGCACGGATCCATTTCCTCACCGGCAATTGGGATGACAGCCTGGCCGAAATCGAGGCGTGCGCAGACACGCCGGACCCCATGGACTTCGGTCCGACAGGACTAGCTCTGGCCGACTTGATCGCCGTACGACGTGGCATGAGCCCGGCGGTCCATCCGTACTCGTCGGCCGAGGGATTCGGCAGCCGCGACCGAAAACCGTGGCAAGCGTGGACGCACGCCCTCCTACTCGAACGCGACGGCGAACTGGAACACGCCCAGCAAGTGCTCGCCGAAGTATGCACGCAGACCTTGGCCGTGCCGACGTTGTATTACCTGTTCCCGGATCTGGCTCGTCTTGCCTTCACGTGCGACAACGACGCACTCTCCCATGAGATCGCAGCGAAAGCCGAACTATTGGCCGAGACATCGACACCAACGCACAGCCGCCGCGGTACCGCGTTGTACTGCCGCGGTCTGGCGGATAGTCGGCGCGACTTGCTCGACGCGGCGGCCGACGCGTTCCGCAGCGCCGGGCGACCGCTCTACGAAGCATTGGCTCGCGAAGCCCTCGCTGCCGCCCTGGCGGCCGATGGACATCGAACCGAGGCACGAAAATCGCTGGTAGCGGCCATCGCACAGTATCAACGACTCGACGCGTATTGGGACATAGCCCGCGCCGAATCAACATTGCGCAAACATGGAGTCCGCCTCGGTCAGGTCGGCCCCCGCAACCGACCCAAAACAGGTTGGGCAGCATTGACTCCCACCGAGCACCGGGTCGCGAAGCTGGTCGCCGAGGGCCACTCCAATGCGGCGATCGGCACTCAAATGGTCCTGTCACGGCGAACCGTTCAATCTCATGTATCCAGCATCCTGACCAAGCTCGCGGCACAATCCCGGGTTCAGATCGCGATCGAATTCCATCGCCAGCGCTGAGGCAATGTCGATCCTTGGACAACCGACGAACGAATAAACGAACCCCATAAGCGCATCGTCACGGCCGAACGCGCCCAACACGATTCCACCGTTCTCTCGAGCTGTCAGCATGGCCAGCAAAACCCCGGCGTACGATCACGTTGGCGCGCAACGAGACTCGGCGCAAGTTCGGGCTCGACTCCGAGGACACTGCGTTTGGCCCGACCGCAGGGCCCGCTCGGACGTGGGCGGGACAAGTGCGTCTCTCACACCCAGTGAGCGCACCGTCGCCGAGAGGATGCGCCAACGCAGCGGTTGCGAATCGCCTCTATATGCCGAACACACTGTCGCCAAGCATGTTTCGAAGATCCTGGCCGAACTCGAACTCCGCTCTCGCATCCAAATCGCAGGAGTCCTCGCGAGCCCGCAGGGTACTGCCAGGATGTCAGAACAGACCGATACTCTCGCGATATGAGCGACATCACGAAAAGCGTTGAGGTCCCGGAGTACACGGACGCCGAGTTGGTCGCAGGTGAGGAACTCGCCGGCGAACCGGCCTTCTGGCTTGCTCACCTGCTGGTGACGATGGGCGATCTCTCGGCCGACACAGATGAATACGGCGTCGCGGCGTCCGCGTTCAAGCCGATGCTGGAACGTCTCAGCGACGCCGAGCAACCGTGGCGTGTGTTCCGGGTCGCCTTCGGCGACGGACACACTGTCTTCGTCATCTATGCCAACTTCGAGGACACGAATACAGTCGAGTTCGTGGTACGCCACCCCACCTGGGACCGTCTCGGGCATCTGGGGCAGTGCGGGCCCGAGGAGGCCGGGCCGGGACTGTCCTGGACGGAGTTGACCGCCATCGCCGCGAGCGTGCCGGAGCACGCGTCTGACGCCGAGGGCCTCGTCGATCCGGCACAGCGCCTTCTGCTTCTCTTGCCCATGCTCGGGGACGCCGCCACGCCAGAGGACGCATGGGAGGTCGTCGCCCGCGCCCTCGTTCGCTGCGGTGCACCAGACGATGTAGCGCCCCGGTTCGCACGGGAGCTGCTCGGGACCGATATCGACGATGGGTATTCCGAACCGTCGTGGATGGTAGCCGGGGACAATCCGGTGCCCATCTGCTCTTCGCACTACAGCCCGCGCCAGATCCCTATCGCGCTGGGGATTACCCCGAATCAGGCCCAAGCCTTGGCCGAAGCGCTCCGCGGCGACGGCCCGTCGGGACCGATCTGAGTAAGCGTGTCCGGGCCTCAACAACTTTGGGCTCATCGGACCACTTGACCAGGCCGCTATGCACCGGTTTACCACTGCTGGCAACATAGCTCGACCGTCACCAAGTGCAGCGTTAGCTTATGGGACACCCACCGAAAGGTATGTCCCCGACATGGATCTGATCACAATGATTTTGGCGCCGTTTACGTCCTTGACAGACACCGGCAGTTCCTGCACCAATTGGTGCTTTCCCTGGTAGAGAGCCCATTATTCCGTTAGGACGAAAGGAGGTTCAGTGTGCGTATCACCAAAGTCTCCGCCGCCGTCGCAGTCGCAATCGCCGCAACGGGGCTGGCAATGAATTGCGGCGCTGCACCAAGTCACACAGAAGGCGTCGCAGCAGAGGGTGCCATCGTTTCGCCGACCGTGGATAGCCGTGCCGATGAGCCGATCGGGGACCACGCGAGTGCGTGTGATCTCCCCGGAGTACTGGCCAATCCCGGCACGGCGCTAATTTGCGTCATCACCGGTTCGTCCAGCTTCTGACGAGGCCAACGACTGCGTTCTCGGCCGGTCGCCGCTCGCGCGACGACCGGTCAAGAGCTAACGCATGCCCTATGACGAATCTTCCCAGGCCGAGAAACGTATCTGCCAAGGTGCGCTGATTCACCACCAACGCCGTCAGCGGCCCCCGCTTCCCACGATTCACCGACCTGCACCAACTGGCAAAACGTCGACCAGCCCTATACCAGGCGGGCTTGAAACATTGCGTCGTCATACCTTGGGACCTTCAGCTTCATACCCTTTAGAAAGGTGTCGACGTCGGGAAACGCCTGGGGCAAGCCAGCACCGGAGGTCGGTATCGCGCAGATGAGCGGCGGCGCGCAGGCGCTGTCGGACTCGCGGGCCGTCGATGTGAAACTCAGCCCCGATGTCGCTCTCCGAGCGCTGCTCGAGCCAAAACATCCGAGCAGCATTGGCTTTCGGACCGGACCACCCAGTGAGGACACTCCTAGCTTGCGCGGGGCTTTGACACACCAGGTACCAGTGCGGTTCATCCCTGGCGCTCGGTCCATGTCGATCTCCTCCTGGCGGCGCCAAGTGTCGATCGTCTGACCGCTGACCCCCAGATCCGCCGCGATCTGAGCGATCGGCTGCCACCAGGTCGAACACCTTACGAAGGACCGTCGACCATATCCTCACGGCGGTCCGACGCCGCAGCTATGTCGCGAACCAACGTCACTGGTTCCTGCGTGACACCCGAGAACGTCGTGCCAAGGGGATGTCCTGAGATCGGATCGACGAAGTCGGCATAACCGTTGTGGAGCAGGACTTGGACCGCGAAATGGCTCAATGCCGCGACGAATTCGATCGGCTGCTCGGCCACCCACCATAGGTCGTTGCCGCGAAGATAGTTGTCCCGGAGAAAATCTGCTTCGGTCACCACCTCGTCGGGCCTGTGTTCACCGGTAACCACGCGGTGGCGGAGCGTTTCGCCTTTCACTCCCGACATGAGTTCGGCGAGATCCGCGCGGCCGAGAATGTCGAGCAGGTCGCCGTCCGGCGTGCGGACGGCGACGTGCCGAGGCACCCATTGCCCGTCCGCCATGGCATCGATGACGACAACGTCCCAACTCGTCAAGGAATGCAGAGCGCCCGCCAAGAAGTGGCAATACGCACCGGCGAAAAATTCGGCGGCTTGTTCATCGACAACGCCAGGTGTGAGGGTCAACTTGTGACGTCCGTGGGATGTCGGCTCCTCCAGGTCGAACTCGATGGGGCCATTGAGGTCGAGCAGGAACGGATCAGAACGCCAACGGGATTCATCCGGCAGCACCGGCGGTTGAGGCGGTGGCGGAACCGCGGTGTGGTCCGAGTCGGCGCCGCGTGCCTGAAACCGGCGCCACTCGAGGTTTTCTGGATGGGCGGGAGGCGTGAAATGTTCCGCCACCCGCGATCTGGATTCATCGATGAATCCTTGCTGATCAACCCGTCCGGCAGCGGCCGATCGCGTCGAGATCGACCTGGAAACGACGCTCGCGTCCGGTGCGCCCAGTAGTAGCAGGACCTCCTGGGCTGTGTCGGTGGAAATACCGTAATTGCGGCAGGCATTCTGTACGATCTCCGGTCGCGCCTCGACGGTGTCGGTCTCAATTCTCCTGAGTTGCCGCACCCCTACACCGATCGCGAAGTCATTCTGTTCGATTCCCAGGTAGCGGCGCAGCAACCGCAACCAATCATTGGCCGGATACGGCATCTTGGGATCTACATCGGCCGCGCGCGGAGCAAACTCACGCCCCGGATCAAACCGCCCGACACCGCGTCCTCCGCAAAACCAGTGCAGCAGCGCCACCGCGAAATCGTCGGGAAGACTGTTCGTGATGCATACGGCGATCGCCATTTCCGCCGAAGCCTGCTGGTCATGGTGTTCAACTCGACGTATTTGCCGTATGCCGTAACCGTCTGCGAAGTTGTGCTGTTGCTTGCGCAAGCGACGACGCAGCAGCTCGAGCACGTCGTTCAGCGCAAACGGCTCCTCCGGATCGAACTCGTTGAGATCGATCGGCCCCTCGGGGATCGGGGGAATGGCCCTGGGGTGCAACGGTTCACGGAACGTAGAAAGGTCGTCAGCGACCGGGCCTGGTTCCAATCCACGAGCCTCTTCGTTGACCGGGTCGGTAGAGGCTGCACTGTGCCCCGGCTCCGCGCCGGTGCTTTCGGGCGACGGGAGTACGCTCCGCGCGGACATCGGGTCGCGTTCGTCGCGTTCGTCCTCGGCTGCACGCCGCAGCGCATCGGCGAACAGCCCGAGCGCCCGCTCAACGTCGTCGGAGTGGCGGCCGGGACGGTTCTGTCCACGGGCGTACTCGGTGACCAACCGGCGCTCGCGGCGGTCCAAAGACGCCAGCGCGCGGTAAGCGGCCGCCGAACTCGTCTCGTCGAGCATCGAGGCCAGCGGTCTGTCGGCCCGCCGCCGAAGAGCGAGCAGCGCCGCACGCTCGCGTAACGCGGAATCGATTGCCGCCTCGACATATTCGGGTGGCGCGAAGGCCGGCACACCTCGCCCGCGCAGCACATCGGTGATGGCAACCGCCAAGGCGCGGTCCGCACGGCGCGCTGTCACCTTCCGCAGCGTCTTCTCGAATATCTGCGCCGGGTAGTCGGGACCGACGATCCGGTTCAGTGCGGCGTTGGCATACCGCAGGTTCGAGTGCACCGTCTTGACGCTGGTACCGATGTGTTCCGAGATCTCGACCGGCGTCATACCTCGCGCCAGCAGCTCGACACATTCGGCCATCATGCCCGACAGCTTCCACAGCACGTCTTCATCTGCGGCCAATCGCGCCCTGATCGAGCTGAGCGGACTGTCCGCAGTGATCAGCCAGGTGTCGATTCGTTCGCGGGCTTCGGTTACCCAATCCGCGGTCAGATCAAGAATTTCCGCGATATCGTCCTGTGACACACCCGCGTGAAACAACAACGCGGCATCGGCCAGATCGACCGGCATGCCCGCCAATGCCCTCCACACCCGCTCACGATCACGCCTGTGAGTCACTGGGTTTCCGGCAGGGTGGCTAGTGCCTCTGCAAGGAAGGTTGGCTCGGTAATCGGGTCAGCGGGGTGGCGAGTTGATCGCTGGCGCTGCAGTGGTGATGCTGCCTGGGGAGG